>SMXE01000235.1 GCA_004357015.1 Caldithrix sp. | reverse complement strand
TTTTTGTTTATTTTTGGCGTGGGCTCATTTATGTTGACGCTGCTGGGGCTGGATATGGTATCCGCTGCCAGCACGGCGGTCTCAACCCTTGCCAACATAGGACCCGGCGTCGGGACGATTGGGCCTACTGAGAATTATGCGCACATTCCGGCAGTTGGCAAATGGTTGCTTAGCTTTCTGATGCTTGTGGGCCGGCTTGAAGTTTTCACCGTGCTCGTTATTTTTAATAGGCATTTTTGGATAAAATAGTCTCCCAAGTGTATAGCTTGCAAAAGGAAACTCCCGGGAGTTTCCTAAAATTCTGTGTCATTTTGTTGGTTCTGATAGTGATGGATGGCCAACTGACAGGCCAGGACCGGGCTTCCCAGTTTCAACGGCAGGTCATCGTTGGTGATTTAGTAGGGCGTACGGACCTGCGGGATCTACGAATTGAGACGAGTCAGGGCAGCTTTCCCATCATGTCTCACGGCAACGGGAAACCATTTGTAGTATTCAGTCGGTCCTCAAATGAAGTCGTACTGCAGTTTTATAGCCTGCGCGGCTTGACCGACGCCAACCCGAACACCATCATTATCCGGCTGTACGAAACCGAGCGCGCGTTGATTTCAGCCTTGATTCTGGACGAAGTCGACTTTGCAGTTCTTGAAAACGAGGTTTCTGCGATTGAGGCTAGTAAGTCCAATAGTCATTTTCTGCCTTTGCCGGTTCAGATGACACCGAACACAGTCAAATTGGTCGCCTACAACAACCGCCATCCGTTGCTGCGGTCTTCGAAGATCCGTAAAGCGATTTCCTACGGTATAGATCACGGTTACATTATCAAAAAAATTATTCTTGGTGGGAAAGCCAACATCGCGCGCGGCCCGTTTGACGATGATTCACCTCTTTACAACTCCGGCATGAAATCCTACCGGTACAATCCCAAAATGGCGCTTCAGATTCTTGCGGAGGAAGGGTGGCGGGACTCGAACCGCGACGGCGTTCTCGACAAGAACGGCGAGCCGTTTGTGCTGAATCTTTATTATCAAAAAGGCTTGAGAATTGACGTAGCCGTCTCACGCATCATCAAAATCAATCTCATAAAGCTCGGCATTGATGTCCGTCCTAAGCCGCTGGCGAAAAGCGAAATGAATGATCGGCTTGCTTCCGGCGCGTTTGAGGCGGTCCTGCTGGACCACACATTCGAGAACAACATCGAAAGTTTGTCCGACTTCCTGTCAGAGCATGGCGCAATGAATTACACTGGTTATCGCAGCGCGACGGTCGAGAATTACATTCGGTTCTATCATGAAGCGACCGATCCAAAGCGTAAGAAAACCCTTATTAAAGGTATTCAGAGCGTAGTGAACGAGGATCAGCCGGTGAGTTTTCTTTATTTTAAGTGGTTGACCCACGACCTGGTGAACGTCGAAAAATTTCAAAATATCAGATACACAGAGGGGCCTAGGCGCGGAAGTATCAGACCCTTTGAAGAATGGATCTTCCGTCAGACTGACGGGCGATGAACATGGCTGAATCAGGAAAGAAAATAAAAATCCATCACCGGCTGCTTACCCGGCTGCTGGTTTCCCACATTCTCATTGTGGCCCTGCCACTATTCTTCACGGGCAAGGTGCTGGTGGACACGGCCCAGAAATCTATTATGCAAACGATTCTGGACAGAAACCTGGAATTTGCCAGGCGCTCAACCCGGTTTGTGGATTTGAAACTGAGCACAGCGACGGAGTTGATCAGGAGTCAGGCGCAGTTTCAATCTATTGTTGAAATGACCAGGAGCACTCAGGAATTGGCCATCAATACACTGGTGAATGAGTTCGATCTGTTCAACCAGCTCACGATTCTTGATACCAATGGTACGGTGATCGCTTCCACTTCTTTTGACAATGTGCTGGCGGAGAAAATCGGCACCAACGGCCTGGTTCCGGTGATACTTGCCTCCTTTGAAAATGGCATAGGGTACCGGACCGATGTTTACGTTTCCGCAGAGCGTTTGCCGATGCTGGATATCGCAGAACCTATTTCCCTCTACAATGAGACCGTGGGCATCCTGTATGCGATTGTAGACCTCAAAGCAATGTGGGATTTGGTTGATGAGAACAAAGTTGGCAAGAAAGGTGAGTCGTTCGTCTTTAACAAGGAGGGCGTGTATATTGCGCACTCGGACAGAAAGAAGGTTTACTCAAACAGAAAATTTCAAAACGAAGAGATCAAGCAAAATATCCGGCGCGGCGAGAGTGGTCATCTGGTTTACGAGGCGGAGGGCGGCATCGAGATGGTGGCGGCGTATGCCCCCATCGGCGATTACGGTTGGGGCGCAATGTTGCAGCAGCCAACCTCAGAAGCATTTGCGCCCGCCCGTCGGATGCGGTTTCGCGTCTTGCAGTTCATGATTATCAGCGTGCTGTTGGCCTCACTTGTGGCTTATTTTTATTCGCGCAGGATTGTGAAGCCGGTGAATATGCTGGTGTCCGGTATGGAGCGTTTCTCACAGGGTGAATTGAACTACCGCATTAGCCGTGTTACGGATGACGAAATCGGCGCGCTGGCAGAGAATTTCAACGAGATGGCGGAACGGCTCATTGTGTTCCAGAACAGACTAAAACGGACAGAAGTGCTGGAAACGCTCAGCAAGTTGGCATCGGTCCTGTCACACGAGATCCGCAACCCGCTCAATTCCATGGTCATCAACATGCAAATCCTCAAACGCGAGATTTCACGTGAGGAGATCAATCGGGGACGGGTGGAGAAATTCTACGGGATACTCGCCTCTGAGATCAAGCGTGTGGACCAGTTAGTGAGCGATTTTCTACTTATCGCGCGGCCGCCGAAAATGAAAAAAGAAGAGGTGGCAATAAACGAAATTCTCGATGAGGTTGTGATGATGCAGGTGGCGGAATCTCTCAACAAAGGTGTGCGTCTGGAAAGGGAATACGAGAAGACGCCTATTATGATGAAAGTAGATATTTCCAGGATGCGCCAGGTTTTTCTGAATCTTACCATCAACGCCATTCAGGCGATGCCGGGTGGCGGTAAACTTACGATTTCCATAAAAGGAGCAGATGGGGCGTCCGGGTCCGGAACGCCACTGTCAGGAGAGGCCACCGTCATTTCATTCGCGGACACGGGGCACGGCATTGGCGAGAAAGACCTTCCTCGCGTTTTCGACTTTTACTATTCCACCAAAGAGGATGGCTCTGGCCTGGGACTCGCCATCGTCCAACAAATTGTGGATGAGCACCACGGCAAGATTGTCGTGCACAGCGTGCCCGGGGAAGGGGCCGTGTTCACCATTTATTTGCCACAGGGTTAGGCTTCCCGTTTAAAGAAAGATCGGCCGGCACTATGATAACAGAGCAGCTCATCAGTCGCTTGCCGGTCGCATCCTGCCAGACGCTGAAGATGCCACCCAGTGACATAAGTTCCACGTTTTAGCTTGAAAGTCTCAAGGTTCTCTCAAGGCTGGCCAACAATTCGTCCGCCTTGCACGCTTCGTTTTTGGAGACCAATTCCTTGTACTTGCTGAACGCCGCGACGGCAGGTCTGTAATGTTCACTCATGGCCAGAACCAGTCCGAGATTGAAGTAGATATTTGAAAACCGGGGCTCGATTTTCACCGCGATTTCGTAGTGTTCGCGCGCCAATCTGAGATCGCCGATTTCGAAGTAAAGGTTGGCCAGGTTGTAGTGAGACTCGAGATGGCGCGGGGCGTGTTTGAGCGATTTTGTGAAGGAGTCGAATGCCTCGTCGGTACGCCCGGCTTTTGATTGCAGGATGCCAAGATTGCAGTAGGCATCCGCCAGACAGTCGCCCGCGGCGATGGCCTTCTGGTAAGCTTCCGCCGCTTTCACTTCGCCTTTTTCATCCAACGACAGAGCTAGTTCAAAGGGTGCAACCGGCGACGGCAGGTTCACGATGCGCGCGGCAGAAGAAGGCGCTGCCGAAAACAGGTTCATTTGTCCATGCGACTCAGGATCTTTCTTCTTGCGCTTCCGGACGCGCTTGAAGCCGAACTTAGACGGCGCTTGAACGTGTAAGTGTAAAACCTTTGCCATGATTTGAGATGCAACGGTTTGGCCGGTCAGGCGACCTTGCGTTTTTTCGTCTTTGCCGGCTGCTGTGCGGCAGCGGTCCTCTTTTTGCCTGTGGCTTTCTTCATCGGCTTCTTTTCCGCTTTCGCATGGTCGATGCTGGCCTTCAGGGCGGTCATGATATCCACCACGGGCCGCTCCTCCTCTTCCACCGTGACGATTTCTTTGCCCTCGATCTTCCGCGCAATGAGCTCTTTTACCGCGTCTTTGTATTTGTCTTTCAACTCGATTTGGTCGAACGACTTGGTCATGGAATCCACAAGGGTCTGCGCGAGTTTGAGCTGATCTTCGTCGGCTGCCACACTTTCGAGTTGCGGGACATCCTTGATATCGCGGACTTCGTGCGGGTAGCGTAACTTGTAGAGCACCAGGCCGCCATCGCTGTGCGGCGCCATGAGCATGACGCTTTCGCGGTCGCGCAAAACCACCTTGCCGATCCCCAACTTGTTGGACCGCTTCAAGGTTTCGCATAACAAAGCGTAAGCAGTTGAGGCGACCTCGCCATCCGGACCCGCAAAGTACGGCGCGTCGAAAAGCGTGTGATGTACCTCAGAGGCGTCCACAAAACCTTCGATCTCGATAATCTTCGTGCTCTTCAGCTTCAGGTTGTCGAGATCTTCTTTTTCAATGATAACGTACTGGTCAGGCTCGTACTTGTATCCTTTGACAATGTCGTCGTTCTTGACCTTTTCGTCGCATTTCTTGCAACGTTTGTCGTAACCAATGTTGCCGTTGCAGTCTTTGTGAAGCTGGTTAAAGCGAATCGTCTCCGCCGTATCGATGGCGTTGTAAATACGGATGGGAATCGTAACCAGTGAAAACCGGATGTGGCCTCTCCAGATTGCTCTCATGCCGCACCTTTCAGTTTATGAAATAAGATAAGCCTTAAGTATACTATAAACCGTGAAAATAGTCAAGTTTTTCAGTTTGCTGATTCTGATGTCGGTTGTTCGGATAGAAATCTTCGACATTCATCATTCATCAGTATTTTTACTCGCCATCAAATCGGGCCTAAGCCGCACAAATACCGGCTCCCGGTATGTCTCGTTCTCTGTAAACGAAGCGTATTCGATTTCGCACGTCAAGGTGGGTTCGATCCAGATGCTGTTTGCGTCGTCAAGTGGCTTTTCTGCGATGGGTCGCTTTATCTCCTTCAGGCGCTTGAGCTCCTTAGAAATGCTTTTGAGGAGCTTGTTATCGAAGCCGCTGCCCACTTTGCCGCGGTATTGGAGTTCAGATCCGTTGTGCTGGGCGATGTGCAATGCGCCAAAAGCCGAGGCACGGTCGCCTTTGCCTTTGGTGTAACCGATTATCAGACATTCTGTGGTTTGCCGCGTTTTGACTTTGATCCAATTGGCACTGCGCTTGCCGGGTAAATACCGGCTGGTGAGATCTTTCGCCATGATGCCTTCCAATCCCATCTGCTTGGCCGCTTCGAATAGTTGTTCGCCTTCTGTGACAGACTCGCTTACCCGGTAAGGAGTGTCCTTCTTGATGGCATCCACCAACCATTCGCGCCTGCGGACGAGCGGATCGTTGACCAGTGGCCGACCATCGAGGTAGAGGCAGTCGAAAACATAACAGACCGCCGGATTTTTTTTACTGGCGCGTTCGATGCCGCCTTTGCTGCGCTGCTGAATGCGATTGATGATCTTCCGGAAGCTCGGCCGCCCGTCTTCTTCCAGACAAACGATTTCGGCGTCAAATAGCGCGGAGGTGGCACGGAACGCCTGTTCTGGAATGCACAGCTCGGGAAAGTTGTGCGTGATATCGCGTTGATTGCGGCTGCGAATGCGCACTTCGCCCTCGTCCACGGAGATGAGCGCGCGAATGCCGTCCCACTTCACTTCGTAGATGTAGTCTTCTCCGCGGGGCGGCTTTTTCTGGCTTTGCGCCAACATCGGTTCGATTTCGTCCTGCAGCCAGTCGGTCTGCGGCGTGTCCAGCCGTTCCAGCAGCCACTCTTTGTCTTTGGTGGGATACATTCGATACTCTGCATTGAGCTCTTTGCTCTGCAAGCGAAAGTAGAGACTGTCCTTTTTCTCCTTGGTGATTTCGTATCTGCCAAGCGCGTAAATCCACATCATGCCGCCACCGTATTCGCCCTTTGGGATTTCGCCTTCCCAGGTGAGATATTTCATCGGGTGGTCCTCGGTGGCGACGGCCAGGCGCTTGATGCCCGGGCGCGGGGGCATACCGCGCGGCACGGCCCACGATTTCAACGTACCATCACGCTCCAGCCGTAGATCGTAGTGCAGACGGGAGGCGTGGTGCCGGTGAATCACGAAGCCGTTGCCTTCGCCGCCGACGTATTCTACGCCAGGCTCAGAGGTTTTTGAAAAAGTACGTTTTTTTGAATATTCCTCCAGCGTTTCCGGGGTTTTTCGTTTTCTGGAAGGCGCAAGCTTTTTGGCTTTCTGCGTGGCTGCTTTGCGTTTGGTGTGCAAATGCGCCGCGTAAGCTCCGATGGCCTCCCAGGCGTCGCCTTCACGCAGCACTTGTTCCAGCGTGGTGTAAATGTTGAAGTCGGCCGGATCCGCGGTTTCTTGCAACTGTTCCCAACTGAGCGGCGTGGACACCGGGGCGCCTTGTCGGCCGCGAATGCTGTACGGCGAGACGATGGTCTGCCCGGAGCGATTACGGTAGATGTCCACGAGGATTTTTCCTTTGCGCGCCTCCTTCTTCATGTGCAAAGTGGTTTCGCTGCTGTTCGCTTCCACAAAAGGTTTGGCGATGGCCTGCGCTGCTTCAAACACGGTATGAAAGTCCCACTTCGGCTCTATTGGCACCACGATGTGAATGCCCTTGCCGCCGGTGGTTTTTGCAAACGGATGGTACCCAAACTGTTCGATGTGCTGGCGTAGCTTCAAAGCGACTTCAACAACGCGTGTGAAGTCGTCATTTTCCGGCGGGTCGAGGTCGAATACGAAATAGTCGGGATGCTCGTAGTGCGGCTTGCGGGAGTGCAACTGATGCAACTCCAGACAAGCCAGGTTCGCCAGCCATACCAGGGAAGCGCCCTCAGAGGCCATCAGGTAGTCCAGCTTCTTTTCGTCGCCGAGCTTAACATGGTCGAACCAGGCCGGCGTCCACTCCGGACGGTTCTTTTGAAAAAAAGTCTCGCCATGAATGCCGTCCGGGAAGCGCACCAGCGACAGCGGCCGTCCCTTGATGTGACTCAGGATGGTAGGCGCTATTTTCAGGTAGTAATGGATGATTTCTGCTTTCAGGATACCGTCCTCCGGGAACAGCACTTTCTCCAGATTGGAAAGTTCGATCTTGCGTTTGCCCACATGGACGTGTTGTGATGTTCGTGCCATTTCACCTAAGAGTTTATTCTACATCAAGATAACGAAGGAGCCCTGCGATTGTCAACAGCTTTCTTGGGAAAATTTGAAGTGCGCACCCCGGTGTGCCGCCTGTGAATGATGTTACAATATGTTCACCACTTTTGCCTGTTTTGACCCAGATAATCCCGTTCGTTGAGTTAAGTGGCCGCCCAGAAGGACGATAACAAATTAGGCTCAAGGATTACAACTATGAGAGCCCACGCCATTCTTGTTTCTGGAAATTGTACGGAGATGGCAGACAAAAAACCATACTTAGAAATAGAGAAAAGCCTGGACGATTTCAATGCTTCTATCTCCGGCATTGAACGAGCTTTTGGTGAAATCAGCCAGAAAATCGAAGCGTTTAGCTTGAGCGAGAGCGTGCCGCGTGACTATCTTGAAGAGATGGCCGGCAACCTGGCGCACGAAATCCGCAATCCGCTGGGGGGAATTGCCGCCCTTGTCGAACTGCTTGCCGAGGAAAGCGGAAAGGAACAAACCAGAAGCATCCAGGGGATTTTAGAAGGCATTGACCGCATCGACAAGGTGGTGGAGAATCTTATCGTTTTCAGCAAGCCAGTGCGGCTGCAAACGGTGGACTGTAACTTTTGTGACATCCTCAGCCGCGCGGTGGAGACGGCACGCAATCAAATCGAGGAAGAAGGGGGCACACACCTGTTAAATCTCAACGTTCCGGAACATGACGTTTTTGTGCGCATCGATCCGGTGCTGATGCTGCAAGCGGTGCAGAACGTGCTGCACAATGCAATAGAGGTGATGCCGGATGGCGGCGCCATCGATGTTCTTCTGGTCGAAGACGAGGATGATGTTGTGGTGACCATTGCGGATCAAGGCCTGGGCTTCCACGGCGACAATGAGGAAAAACCCTTCTACCCGTTTTTTACCACCAAAACCTACGGCATGGGACTGGGACTTCCGACCGCCCGGCTGATCTTGGAAAAACATTGCGGCAAGATCTGGCTGCGTAACAAACCGGACAAAGGTGCTGAAGTCACTCTGAAACTGATGAAAAGTTGAACATGGCTAAAAGAATTCTGATCGTTGATGACGAACCGCTGATAGGTACCTCGCTGCAGGAAGCACTGCGGAGATGGAAATTCGACGTCACGCTGTTTCACGACGGCAAAGAGGCCATCAAGCAGATCGAGCGTGAACCATACGATATGGTGCTCACCGATGTCCGGATGCCCAAAATTTCCGGCATGGACATTCTTGATAAAGTGCTGGAAACGACGCCGGAAACAGCGGTCATCATGATCACGGCGTTCGGCACCATCGACCATGCGGTGGCGGCCATGAAGAAGGGCGCCTACGACTATATCACCAAGCCGTTCTCGCTCGATGAAATCAAGATCTGTATGGAGAGGTATTTCAGGAGCAGAGACCTGGAACAAGAGAACCGGACCCTGAAGCAGGCCCTGCAAGGGAAATACTCACTGGACAATTTCGTGGGTGAGAATGAGAAAATCAAAGAGCTGTTCGAGTCATTAGAAATCGCTTTTGAGAGCGATGCCTCGGTACTCATTCAGAGTGAGAACGGTACCGGCAAGGAGCTGATCGCCTCTGCGATTCACTACAACAGCGTGCGCAAAGCCAAACCGTTTATCAAGATCAACTGCGCTTCCATACCGGAAAATCTTATCGAAAGTTACCTCTTCGGGCATGAGAAGGGAGCGTTTACCGGCGCCGTTAGTACGCACAAAGGCGTGTTCGAAGAGGCGCATAAAGGCACGCTCTTGCTTGATGAAGTGACCGAGATGCCAGTGCACTTGCAGGCCAAGTTACTGCGCGTTGTGCAGGAGGGTGAGTTCACCCGCGTCGGCAGCGCTCAGACCATCCGCACGGATGTGCGTATCGTCGCCACCACCAACTGTGACCTTCAGAAAGCCATCGAGGATGGCAGGTTCCGGCAGGATCTGTACTTCCGGCTGGCAGTGATTTCGGTGGACATTCCCCCCCTGCGGGACCGGAAAGATGACATCCCGCTTCTGTGCGACCATTTTGTGCGCAAATATGCTGCGAAGTACGGCAGGAAGATTTCTGGCGTGACGCCTGAGGT
>SMXE01000234.1 GCA_004357015.1 Caldithrix sp. | reverse complement strand
CATGTTTGGCGGCGGGTCGGGCGAGGTAAGCAACAGCGTATTTGCCGGCAACCAGACGTTGCTGAGTGAGGATAGATTTTCTAAAGGCCGTGTCAATATATCGCACGCGCTGGTGGATGTTGCGGTTAGCTGGCCAAACTCCAAAACCGCAGCGATCAGGTTTGTTCATTCTGAGAGCGGCGATTACCGGGTTGATGCCGTTTCTTTTGCGGGTAATGGTATCGCAACTTACACGCCAGACTGGTTGCGGCAGCAGGCGTTTTATTCCTCGCATCCGGGTATCGGCTTGCTGCTTTCTGCGGCAAAACAGGAATTCAGTACAACAGAAAGACGGTAGAATGACAGTGAGAAGCAACGGGTACTTGACTAACACTGAAGGTCATTTTGTGAAAACAGCACACTCGACTCCAGCAATTGTTATCGGCCTGGATTGCATGACCGGACTGCAAACTGTGCGCATTCTGGCGCAGCGCGGTGTGCCGGTCATTGCCATTGCTTCGGACCCCGGCCATTTTGCCTGCCGCACCAAGGTTTGTGAGAAAATCCTTTTTGCGAACACATCAAGCACGGAGTTTATCGAGACGCTCAAGTCACTGGTGTCCGAATTGGGTGAGAAGGCTGTCCTTTTTCCGTGCACCGACATGAGCGTGCTGCAAATATCCCGTCGCCGCGATGAGCTGGCTGAATCGTACCACGTGGTGCTGCCAGATTCTGACGTTGTCGAGATGCTGATGGACAAGATTGCGTTCATCAAATTTGCGAGGCAAGAAGGCCTGCCCATTCCGACCACTTTTTTTCTGGAAACGCGGGCTGACGTTGAAAAGGCGGCCAGTCAATTGAGTTATCCCTGCATCCTGAAACCGCCCATGAAGTCGCCGAAATGGGAAGCGAATACGAAAAAGAAAGTCTTTAGGATAGACAATCAGAAAGCGCTTTTTGCAACTTATGACCAGTGTGCAAGTTGGGCCGATATTCTCATGGTGCAAGACTGTGTTCAAGGTCCGGATGCAAATCTCTACTCCTGCAACTGCTATTTTGACGCCGACTCCAGGCCCCTGGTTACGTTCATCGCCCGCAAGCTGCGGCAGTGGCCGCCGGAAGTAGGCACGAGTTGTCTGGGCGAGGAAATCCGAAATGACGTCGTTTTAGAAGAGACCGTCCGGCTGTTTAAGAAAGTCAACTATCGCGGCCTCGGCTATGTCGAATTTAAAAAGGACGAACGCACCGGGAAGCATTTCATCATTGAACCGAACATCGGGCGGCCCACCGGCAGGTCGGCCATTTCAGAGGCGGGCGGCGTGGAGCTGCTCTACACCAAGTACTGCGATATCCTGGGCCTACCGCTGCCCGAAGCGCGCGAACAGCAGTACACGGGCGTGAAATGGATTTACGTGCGCCGGGATTTGCAGTCGGCATATTTTTACTGGCGCCGCGGCGATTTGAGTCTGTTTGATTGGTGGAAAAGCCTGCGCGGCAGAAAAGGCTACGCCGTATTTTCCTTCACGGACCCGATACCGTTTTTTGTCGACTTTTTCAATAAGTTTGCAACGAATTTTCTGTCGCAACGCAGCAAGAAACCGGGCACTCAAAAACTGGCGCAGACATCCGACCCCGTCGTCACTCAACTCAAACCGGAAGCAAGCACATGAGTCAAAACCAGACGAACAAGGAAAGCGTCGTCGAGTACAATATTCATGGCTTGGTCGGCGTGCGGCTGGTGAATCCTGCTGAAAGCGACGCGCGCGCGATCGCCAAACAACTCGGCCCGATGCGCGGTACCCTGGGGAGGGATCCCGACATCACGATTCGCTTCGTACCTGAATTACCGATTTCTGATCTGCGCTACCTTGGTTTGAATAGGGTCGGTTACGATTCTGAGAATTTCTATATCCTGCGCAGCAGTAAGCGCGCCGCCAAGGTCAAAATCGATTTTTCGCAAATTGGGGAGAAGGTTGAAATCGTCTGTGAGAGCGGTTTGAAATCCGTGCCCGGACTTTTGGCAATCATCAACCTGACCCTGCTGCGCAAGAACGTCGTGGGTCTGCACGCTTCTGCTTTCAACTATGAAGGCCAGGGCATTATTGTCACCGGCTGGGCCAAAGGCGGTAAAACGGAAGCCCTGCTTTCTTTTGCAGCACATGGCGCAGAATATGTGGGTGACGAGTGGATTTTTCTGGACGCTGACGGGCAACGCATTTACGGCATCCCGGAAAATATTCGCCTCTGGGATTGGCACCTGGACAACCTGCCGCACCTCAAATCGCACTTGAGTTTAGAGAAGAAAATGCTGTTTGGCGGCGTCCACTTTCTGGATCGCGCGGAGCAGCGCTTGCCACGCAAGGGTGTAGGGAGATCATTCCCGGTCAAGTTCCTGCGGGAAGCCATGCCGGCGTTCAAGCGGCAACTCAATGTGCAACTACCGCCGGAAGTGATTTTCAAGAGCTGCGCCGAGTCTTTTTCGGCCAGGCCGGACAAGATCTTTCTGCTGCTAAGCCATGCTGACCCCGCTTATACGGTGGCATCGATGGAGCCCGGCGATATCGCCCGGCAGATGGTTGCGTCGTTGCAGTTTGAACTCATGCCTTTCATGGAAACCTACTATGCATTTAAGTTCGCTTTTCCGGAGAAAGCAAATTACTTCATAGACCACTGCGCGGGCTTGCAGTTGGAGCTGCTGTTGCAGGCGCTCTCCGGGATGGAGGCTTATTCGGTCAGGCATCCCTATCCGTTGACATTCGATGCCCTGTACGAAGTGATGCGGCCATATTGTCTTAACTCAAAAAACGGAGAACAGAGACTTTCTTCTGAGCCGGTCGCCATGGAGACCATTTAAGAATTCATTAATACCCAATTGAATGACTGTTTCTTGGCAATTAGCTTTTAGCAAAAAAAATCAATTAGTTGAAATGGTTGTTGTAAATCACCCGCCTGTGCGTTGTCTGTCTGCTGCAGGTAGGCAATGCAGACACGCCCAACAGGTGAAATGATCTTCACGGGGTAAATTTTCAAAAATGAAATGCCAAAAGGCCAAAAAACTAATGGCCAAATGCGCATTTCAGGTAATAATAATGAGGAGGAAGGGCTTATGGCATACTTGAACAACACCTTTGCCTCAATGATCAAGGATGAACTTGAGAAAAGCATCGAAACCAAGAAGCTTGTCATCGAGAGGAGTATCCCGCTCCTTAATGAGATAGCACATGTGATGATTGAAGGCATGCGCAACGGCAACAAGTTGCTGATTTTTGGAAACGGCGGCAGTGCAGCTGATTCGCAGCACATGGCCGCCGAATTTGTAGGCAAATTCAACATGGTGCGAAAGGCATTGCCAGCCCTCGCGCTGACCACCGACACGTCTATCCTGACTTCGATTTCAAATGACGATGCTTTCGAAAATGTGTTTGCCCGACAGATTGAGGCGTTGGGTCGCGCGAGTGACATTGCACTGGGTATCAGTACAAGCGGCAATTCTCCCAACGTGATCAAAGGCATCGTCCAGGCGGGAGAAATGGGCCTGGTCACTATTGGATTTACCGGCCAGGATGGCGGCAAGATCAAGCATGTGGCAGACTACTGCTTCAGGGCGCCATCGGATCACACAGCGCGGATCCAGGAAGTTCACATCACGGTTGCACATGCCCTCTGTGGCATCGTCGAAGAGGAGCTGTGTTCTGCCCCGGAGAAGATTCTTAATGGAGGTCAAGACCTTTCATGAAGGGGAATCGAAACATCCGTCTCGCTGTCACCGGGGTGCTGTCTTTCGTTCTGTTGATGTTGTTGCTAAAGCTGATGTTCCATTTTCCGAGGCAGCTTTTCATACTGCTCAGTGGTAGCTTCATCGCAGCTTCGATCTTGTTCTGGGGTTTCAGGATGCGCAAGCACAACGATTGGGCGCATATTCTGATACTAACGTTCGCGTGGAGTGCCGTAACTTTTTCCGGTCTGGGCCTGGTGCATAGGCTTGACCCGGGCGGGTGGATCTGGTATCGGCTGACCGGTTATGACCGGGTGATCGCAGAACGGCCTGGCGGGCAAACATGCGCCCCAGAAGAGTTTGTGCGCCAACACCCCATGTTCAAATTCGATGAAAAAGATCAACTCATTTTGCCGGCCGGCGAGTACGAGTTTGATGAGACGGTCATTGTGCCATCAGGTATGCCGCTGTTGATTGAGCCCGGAACGACGCTGAAGTTTGCCGGCGGGAGATCGCTGATTTCGTACAGCGGGATTCATGCAGGGGGCACAGAAGAGGCGCCGATTCTATTTACTGCCAGGAACAGTCTGTGTAAATGGGGCGCTGTCGGCATTGTTCGCACGAATGAGTCTGTGTTCAAACACGTTCGTTTTGAACATGCCCGCCGGGCGCGCGTTAACGGCATCGATTTTGTCGCTGGGCTTTCGCTCATCGAAACCGATGTTCAGATCAGCAACTGCGAGTTTTCGGATATGTTCGGCAAGGATGCGATCAATGTTCAGCGAGCGCATGCGGTTGTAAGAAACAGTCTGTTTGAAAACGTATTCAAGGACGGCATCGACATCGATGCTGGTAGCGGCGAGATCAGCTACAATAGATTCATCAACTGCCAGGATGAGGGTATCGACCTGAGCGAGAATTTCGACGTTGAGGTTTTCGGAAACGAGATATTTGACCGGTATGGCGGTCGCATTGCGGCCGACAACAACATTCAGGAGATAAAAGAGGGTAACACATTTGGCTACCTGAGCAAACGGCAAGCCGACCTTTAAGACGAATTTCAGGTGAGGATATATAAAATATGCGCATACTTTACATCATTCCATCACTACAACATCCGCAAGTACGAGGAGCGAACAGACATTATCATTTTGTAAAAGAGTTGTCAAAACGTCATCAGATAACGCTTCTTTCGCTGGTACGCTCAAAAGTAAAACCGGAGGCGCTGGAAGAGATGCGCTCCTTAACCGAGAATTTGCTGACCTTCAATGTTAATGGCGAATCCGACTCATCGCTGGCAGCAGGCCTGGGCAAGGTGCCAGTGATTGGTAATTATGTCGCAAAGAGTATCAAGATGCGTGCCGGTGTGCGCGAAATGCGGCAAGCGTTTCTCGAACTCGTCAGAAAAGAGTCTTTTGATATTGTTCTGTTTCACGGCAAGTCGGTTTTTCCGGTGATTGCGGATTGGAGCGGTTTGCCTATTGTGACTGATTTTTGCGACGCCACCTCGCTCAGGATTCGGACCAGTATGCGGTACAACAATTTGCTAAAACGTCCTTTTTATTATTGGAAGCTGCGGCGCATGGCGCAACTGGAAAAGAAACTGATCGAAAAATCTTCCACTGTTGCTTTCATCTCGAATCGCGACCGTGAGGCGATTCTCGGCCCGGATGATCGCTCCGAAATCCTTCCGCTTGGCGTAGATCACGAGTTCTGGAGCAGAAGCAGGAAAGGGTGTGACAAAAATTGCATTGTCTTTACGGGCGTAATGGATTATGCGCCAAATCACGATGCAGCCATCTGCCTGATAGAGAACATTTTGCCGAAACTCCGGCGGCAGCTTTCCGATTTCAAGATTATGATTGTCGGGCGGGATCCCAAACCCGAGCTACTTGCCAGGGCGAAACAACATCCCGAGATTGTCGTCACCGGATTTGTGGAAGATGTCAGGCCCTATCTCGAGCAAGCGACCGTTTTCGCCGCGCCCGTTCGCTTCGCCTCAGGCACGCAGAATAAAGTTCTGGAAGCCATGGCTATGGAGGTTCCTGTCGTGGCCACCCGCGTTGTCTCCGATGGATTGTATATCGATGAGTACGGCGCGCCACCGCTGCTTTTGGCGGATGATGACCAACAGTTCGCCGATGCGATCGCGAAACTGTTAGGCGAGGCGAATGAACGTAACCGGTTGGCGCGCGAAGGGCAGACCTTTGTAAAATCTTACTTCAATTGGACAAGTAGCGCGGCCCGGCTGGAACGCATGTGTGAACGAGCCCTGAGCGAGCGCCAAGCTTTCAAATAGAGGACATGGCAATGAAACAGACCACTGTCGCCGATTCAGATAAGCAGCAGTCTTCCGGCGTTTCTCTTGCCGGCAGATTCAGGCAGTTTGTCAAAAGCGGCGCGCGTGATTGGGGGATCACGGCGACAAGATTGAAACTGATGCTAACCATCCCGTTCCTCATTGCCCTCAGTGGCGCCGTGGCCGCGCTTCTCGGCAAGGAAGCCTACAAGCTATTCACGCGAGAGGATGGCATTGCGGAAACCTTGCAAGTGCTGTGCTGGATCGGCTCTCTTGTTCTGGCGTTGAACATCATCAGGAATTATGGAAAATCAGGTAACAGGACTATTACTACCTTATACATTGTCCTTGCCGTTGGCATATTCTTTATGATCGGAGAGGAAATAAGCTGGGGCCAACGCATGTTCGGCTGGGAGACGCCGGAATCGTACGCTCAAATAAACAAACAGGAAGAAACCAATCTGCACAACATTTACGGTATCGGATATACATTTAAGTGGCTGCACCTACTCGTTGCAGCATACGGCGTGTTCATGCCGCTGCTTCTGCTGCGGTCCCGCAAGCTGCAACCGTACCGTGAGGAATTGTCCATGCTTGTTCCGCACTACACCCTGGTTCCTTTCTTCTTTCTTCCGTTTGCCTGGCGATTGTACCGCAACTTGTTTCCGGCGCCAAAGGACTTTTATTTCGTAGTCTCTGAGTACTCCGAAGTGATGGAACTCGTCCTGGTTTCGGGCATACTGTTGTTTCTGCTGTTTCAGAAACGGTGGCTGGCGAAAAAGGAGCAGCCAAATAGCAACGGACTTCTATAGCTTGAGCGAATTCTTCCGAATCTTAGTATTGTGACAATCGATACTTTAACACAGCCAGAGCATCAGGTGACGGGTACGTTACCGGTGCAGTTTGTCTTTGATGAATTGCACCGTGCAGGGATTCGATACGCGCTTTTGCGCGGCTTTGATGAACTGTTTCACGGTTCGGACGATCTGGAGATCGATTTGCTCGTGCATCCGGACGACGTGGCGAAACTGAACAACTGCCTGGCGCCGAAAGGTTTTGTGGAAACGCCTGCATGGGGTCACGCCCCGCACCGTTTTTTGCTTGCGTTCCGCCGCGATTTTGGGCACTGGCTTAAGCTGGACGTTGTTGCCGATTTACGCTACGGCAGACCCATTCGCAAATACCAGGTTGATTTGAGAGAGCAGTGCCTCGAAGGTCGTCGCTTTGATGGGATCTACCAGCTTTCGCAAGAACACGAATTTCTAACCCTGTTGCTACATTGTCTGCTGGACAAGGGCAGATTCGATGACAAACACAAAAAGCAACTGTGCTTTTTGCTACAGAACATCCAGCGTGGCGCGCAAAGTGCTGATGTTCTCCGGGAACTGGTGGTCAGCCATATGCACCCGGCCGTGGATTGGGAACTGATTGTAAAAACCGTCGAAACAGATGACTGGGATCAACTCCTGAAAAAAGAACAGGCCCTGCGAAGACAGTTTGGCCGCAAATCGCCAGTCAGGAATCTAGCGCGTTCGTGGAAAGCACGTTTCATGCTCCGCATGCGTCCGGTTCTTTTCGGCCTTTTTCGGCACGGCGTGTCGGTTGCGCTGTTGGCTCCGGACGGCGCCGGCAAGTCCACCCTGGCTGGAAGTCTGGTGCGGGACAAAAAACTCCGGGCGCGGCTTATCTACATGGGCACGAATCCGGAGGCCAGAACCGTCGGCCTGCCATTGCTGACCACTATGAACGATCTTGAGAAACGGATTCGCAAGCAGGAGCGACGCAAGACCGTGGCAGGAAGACTGGTGCGCGCGACAAATTTCGTCTTGACGTTGCTCGACCACTGGTACCGTTGCCTGGTGGCGAAATACAATTTAGTCCGCGGGCGGTTCGTGGTGTTTGATCGTTTTGTCTACGACGCGTGGATTCAAAAGCGCAACAAGACGCCATGGAAGCGGCTGCGGCGTTTCCTCTTTGACGCTCCCTGCCCGACGCCTGATTTGGTTATTTTACTGGATGCGCCGGGCGTTTTGCTTTTTGAACGCAAGGGCGAACATTCGGTTGAGTGGATTGAGCAGCAACGCGCCGGATATCATCAACTGAAGCAACTCCTGCCGCAAATGAGGGTGGTTGATGCGTCTCGGACCGCTGTTCAAGTCAGAGCGGAAGTCATTTCATTGATCTGGCAGATATACGACAGAAAGTCACGTGGAAGCGGTAGCTGAAAAGCAGAAAACGGCGGCGGAGAAGTCCGACCCGACGCGCAAACAGATCCGCGGGTCGAGCCTGCTGCTGGCGGGACGGTTTATTTCAACCGGCCTGAACTTTGTCAGCCAGATCTTGATCGTGCGCCATCTCTCCACCACCGAGTACGGCGCCTGGACCTACGCTCTGGCCCTGGTGGCATTTTTTCAAGGCATTTCCACGCTCGGCCTGCGGCGCGGCATCACGCGTTTCGTCCCTATTTACCACGAAAATGATGAGTTCGACAAACTCTTCGGCACCATCTTTATGGTTCTCGGGACCATCGCTTTTATGGCAGTGCTGATCGTTGGCGGCATTCATTTCTTTCCGGAACTGATAACCCGTCTCATCAATGACAAAGATCAACCGATTTTTGTGATCATGATCCTCATATTCATGGTGCCGGTGGAAGCTATCGACGGTCTCCTCATCGCGCTTTTTGCCAGCTTTTCCAGCCCGAAATTAATTTTCTTCCGCAAGCACATTATGGGGCCCTGCCTGAAAGTAGCGGTTGTTCTGCTGTTGGTTTTCTTTAACACCACCGTGCTCTTTCTGGCTTACGGCTGGATCTTCGCCAACGCCCTGGCAGTGCTGATTTATGTCGGCATGCTCATTCGTATGATGCGGCAGCGGGGATTCCTGGCGCACTTCAACCTGCAAAAGATCAGGATGCCGGTAAAGGAGATTTTTTCGTTCACCATTCCGTTAATGACCTCTGACCTGGTAAACATTGTCATGCATTCTGTGGACACACTGCTGCTGGGTTATTATCACAACGCATCGGAAGTGGCGGCCTATCGGGTCATCCTGCCGGCGGCACATTTCAACAAAATCGTGATGGCCAGCTTTGGGCTGCTGTACACACCGCTTGCCGCCCGCCTGTTCGCCAAGCGCGATTTTGCCGGGATAAATGATCTGTACTGGCGCACCGCGGTCTGGATGTCCATTCTCTCCTTTCCTGTGTTTGCGCTGACATTTTCATTGGCTCAACCTTTGACAGTGTTGCTCTATGGTGCAAGGTATGAGTCCTCATGGCTGTTGCTGCACATGCTGTCCTTCGCCTACTATTTCAATGCCGTTCTGGGTTTTAACGGCTTGACACTTAAGGTTTTAGGCAAGATTCGCTATGTAGTAATTATCAACTTTGCAGCCGCTCTGACCAACATATGTCTCGCCCTCATTCTAATCCCGCGCTATGGGGCGCTGGGTGCTGCCATTGGCACATCTGTTGCAATGATCGTTCACAACATCCTGAAACAGGCCGGTTTGCGCCTGGCGTCGGGAATGATGATTTTTGAATGGAAATATTTATCGTTTTATATGATCATAGCCGCAGGGGCCATCGGGCTGTTCCTGATCCAATTTTTTCTAACCGCGAGTATTTACATCTCCATGCCTCTGGCGATGCTGGTTTCGTTGATTATTTTTGCGGTGACGCGGCGGAAACTTGACATTGAAGATACCTTCCCGGAGTTGCTGAAAGTGCCGGTTCTCGGCTGGATTTTAGGCGGTTCATCCACGACCAAGAAGACAGAAAAATGATAGAAGCAACCCTTCCGACCAACTTCGAGCCCGGCACAAATTTGCAGGGCGATATGGTGTCGGCGGACTGGCGCTTTCTTCTGCCGGAATTGCGCCACAAAGAGATGTTGTGCCTTGGCGTGCCGCGCCGGGCCAGCCTTAAGGTGATCGCCACACTTGCCAGGCAAGTAGTGGTCGTGTCAGTGGATGATGCACGCATGAGCGCAATGCGCGAATCGTGCCGCCAATCGCGCATTGAGAATTTCGTGTGCGTGTCGGTTGCGGATTACGGTCGTCTGGAGTTTGGGGAGAACTGTTTTCCACTGATTTACTTGCCGCGCCGTGAGGAGACCACTGCGTTTCTGCAGCGAGCCGATTTGCGCACGAAGATCTTCGCTTTGCTTTCCGAGAATGGCGTCGTTTGCTATCAGGAACGAGGATTTGGAGACAGAACCAGAAGCCGCGCCTTGATTCGGGAATTCGAGCGCGGTGGAGAGGGTGCATCGCGGTCCTTCTGGGTGACGCCCTTCAGCGGTGAGATGCGGACCGCGATTCCGGTACGCCAGAAACACATTTCAAAATTTTTCTTTAGAAATGTCATCTTCGGGCAGTCGTGGAAAAAGCGGCTGCTGAGCAGCATCGGACACGGCCTGAGTTCGGTTGGCCTGATCGACACGGTTGCGCCGCGTCGGAGCGTTTTCCTGCAAAAGAGCGACAAGACGGCAGCAGCGGCAGCCCCGCCGGAGTTTCTGCGCGCCGTCGCCGGCAAGGCGGGCGTCGATCTCGAAACTTACCGACTGGGCTTGTCCACACGCGGCAAGTACAACGCGAACAAGGTGATTTACTTCCTGTTTGAAAAGCGGTCGCAGCAGCCCGAAGTCATCGTGAAAATGACGCGCGCGGGAGAGTTCAATTATCGCCTCGAAAACGAGTTCAAGGCGCTGTCGCACCTGAAGGCGAACAGTCTT
>SMXE01000022.1 GCA_004357015.1 Caldithrix sp. | reverse complement strand
TCCCAGAATGCTTGAGGTCCAAAATATGGAATTTATCACATGC
The DNA here is from genome assembly GCA_004357015.1 of Caldithrix sp. Taxonomy (GTDB): domain Bacteria; phylum Zhuqueibacterota; class Zhuqueibacteria; order Oceanimicrobiales; family Oceanimicrobiaceae; genus CR04bin15. Next base: position 7,059 of record SMXE01000022.1, on the reverse strand, counting down.
CGAGCCGGATCGTCAACAAGCGGTGGAGTTCTTCGATTGGTCGTTTATGGTCATCGACCCGCAGATTGATGTAACGGTCGTTAAATCCTCCGTAACCACCATTTTCACGCACGACGAGTATCGCTGCGGATTGCTGCCCACGGCGATCGCCACCTTTTTCCTGCCCAGCGATAAGCGCAGCCATGAGCCTTTCCGCCAACTCTCCCTCCGCTTCCTCAAACGCCTTACCCATCGCCTTAACAACCGCTTCGCCTGCTAAGATGTTGCCCTGCGCGGTGTAGTTCTCGCCCGTGACCGCGCCTGCCCACTCCTGGCATTCATCCCCCGTGTAGTTGGCAACGCCTCCTTTTGCATCGACAATACCAACCTGACGTTTCGATCGACCAGAATCGGCAGCAATGAGTTTATCCAACGCCTGTTGAGCGGTTAGTCCGCTTTCGAGCAGTTCCAAACCTTTAGGCCCATACGTCGTGTTTGCCCATGATTGAGTGGCAATGGCACCGACACCAGCCTTTGCCCAAGGCACGACAGATCCGACAGCGAAGAATTTTGATTGAACTGCGATTCCAAGTTCGCCATTTGCCGGATTTCGTCCAACTATCGAAAAGGTCGCAACGGGCGGAACATCTTGATTTTTGGGGGAGTGACAGCTTATGCTTGAAAGTACAGTAGCGCAAGTTGCAAAATAACCAAACCAAATAGAATTCATAAGACTACTCTCGATTATCCTCAAAACGAATTGTCATTGCCGCCGCATGCCCATCAAGCCCTTCGACTTGTGCAAGCTTAACGACAGCCGGGGTAACTTTCTCTAACGCGGTTTTTGTGTAGGAGATAATGCTCGTCTTTTTCAGGAAATCATCAACGCTCAACGGCGAGGCGTATTTCGCTGCTCCACCTGTTGGCAAAACATGATTGGGGCCAGCGATGTAGTCTCCCACAGCTTCTGGTGTGTAAGGTCCAAGCATGATTGCGCCTGCGTTATGAATTGAGCCAATCCAGTCAAACGGATTTTCCACTTCTAACTCCACATGCTCTGGGGCAATTTCGTTGGCAAGTTCGATCGCTTCCTCTAGGTCTGCGACAACAAACGCGACACCATAATTTTCAAAGGCACCTTTCAATTCAGATTGACGAGATAAACCCTTCGTTTGCAATTCAATTTCTCTGCGAACTTGCTCGGCAAGACCTCTCGATGGAGTGACAAGAATCGCGGAACAATCCTCGCTGTGTTCTGCCTGCGAGATTAGATCTGCTGCGATATAAGCAGGTTCCGCTGTTCCATCCGCAATCACAAGCACTTCGCTAGGGCCTGCGAGCTTGTCGATATCCACGAAACCGTAAACCTCCTTTTTGGCAAGTTGAACGTAAGAATTGCCCGGCCCAACAATTTTATCCACCTTTGGGATGGTTTCCGTCCCATAAGCCATTGCGCCAATCGCTTGAGCACCGCCACACTTGTAAATCTCCCGGACTCCGCATTCCGCTGCTACAACAAGCATGTGCGGATTAATCTTTCGGTTTCGCATCGGTCCCATGAATACGGCAATCTCCGCAACGCCCGCAACTTTCGCCGGAACAACGCACATAATAAGGGAGGAGACCAACAATTGGCTGACGGAGGGAACACAAATGCCAACGCGCTTCAACGGGCGGATGTGATGTCCTAAGATGACTCCATCTGCTTCGGTAGAAATCCACGAATTTCGTAACTGCTTCTGGTGGAATCGCTCGACATTTGTCCGTGCCTGCTGAACCGCATGGAGAAATTCTGAATCGACCTGCGGATATGCATCCTCAAACTCCGCATCTGTTACACGCAACTCTGCAACGGATATTCGAGGCGCGTCGAACTTGCGCGTGTATTTAATGACGGCTCTATCGCCATTTCTTCGGACATCTTGTAGTATCCGACGTACAGTTCTCAGAACGCCTTCATCTTCTAATTGCCCACGAAGGTTTAATTTTTCAATAAATGCGCTTGCCTCTTCAGAACTGGATTCTAGAATTCTAATCATGGAAAACTCCTTAACTTTCCGTCGGAATCTCGGGGCAACTCAGTGCCTCCCTGTCAAAGTGGACTTCTAACCTTGAGAAGCCGGGGATTTCTCACATTCGTGTAAATGCGCGTGGTTTCCAACCGCGTATGCCCCAACAACTCTTAAATGTAACGAATGTCGGTGCCGGCTTCCAGAAGGTGAGTTGCAAACGAATGTCGGAGGGTATGACAGGTTTTCTACTTGACAATCCACACATGAGGTGCTAGATAAAAAATCCTACTTGATAATAAGCTACAAGTCAAGAAGAAAGTTCGTTATTTCCGTTAAAGTTATCGGTTTATGCGAATAAAAAAATTGGAATTATTTAGCCGTTCATGGCATACAGGGTAACCTGCGTCCTAACATTGAGGCCTTCACCGAGTCAGCGGCAGTTGGAGAAAGACCATTGACAATCGTTTTAATTTTTCATATAATGAAATGCCTTTCAAGGAGGGAGCTTGAAAAGTGATAGTCTTCTCTGGATTTTTGCGATAGCGTCTATTCCAAAAGGGCATCCCTACACGCTAAAAGCCTTTGCAAAATTATGGCATTTGCCTGCCATCTAATTCCCATGGAACAGAAATGAAATACGCTTTGCTATTCTTTGTTTGGTTTGTTATGCTCTCGAGTTGTGGGTCTGACGACTCCGATGATTCTGAAATGCTCAAGGATGGCTCCGCTAATGACTCAAACTTGGTCAATGAAAGCCTTGCTGACTCATTGTTCGTGTTGGCACCCGTATTGTTGGAGAATCAGTGGGGATACATTGATAAAAGTGGAAATGTCATTATCACCCCGACTTTTGAGCAGGCACGCTTTTTTTCGGAAGGATTAGCTGCAGTAAAAGTCAACAATAAATGGGGATTCACAAATAAGAAGGGGTTTGCTAGCATCGCGCCTCAGTTTGATAGCGCTCTATGGTTTTCGGAAGGGTTAGCCCCGGTTGAGATAGACGGTCTGTGGGGCTATATTGACAAAACAGGGGTGCTGATTATTTCGCAACAATTCGTCTCTGCTTTCCCTTTTTCGGATGGATTAGCGCGTGTAGATATTGGAAACGGCAATGGGAAATGGGGGTATATAAACAGGAATGGAACTTTTGTCATCGCTCCACAGTTTGCGCGAGCGCTTTCTTTTTCAGAAGGATTAGCCCCGGTAAAAGTTGAAGGTCAAAATTCCAATGACAAGTGGGGATTTGTTGATGAGGCGGGGAACATGCTTATTCCACAGCAGTTTGAAGCGGTCAGCCAATTTTCAGAAGGATTGGCAGTGGCTGTGAAAGATAACAGACGGGGCTATATTGACAAATCTGCGAACATTGTCATAACGATACGCTTTTCGGAAAATCGGGATTTTTCAGAAAGGCTGGCGGCAGTTGCGAACAATAACAGGTGGGGATATATTGATGACACCGGTCGAATGGTTATCAGTTTTCGGTTCGATGAGGTTGATGTGTTCTCAAAGGGACTCGCCGCTGTCTCGATCGAAGATGTTTGGGGGTATATTGATAAATCTGGCTCGTTTGTAATTCGTAGACAATTCGAGCGCGCAGGTAAATTTGGTAACTGAACTTTTTGGACTGTTACTCCTGCCATGCCGGAGTAGCAGAGGAAGTGCGGTCAAACCTACCGCACTTGATTTCGAGGATTCGGATGCAGGGAAGTCTTTTAGATGATCTTGCATCTTTTAACTTTTAGGAGACAACTATTATGGCTCAAATACCGACACTTTACGCAGGAACAATTGGTCAAAGCGTCTGGCGTAGCAAAGATGGTGGAGATTCGTGGGAACGCGCAAGCGCTGGAATGTTTGTTGAAGGTGATATTCGCGCGCTCGCCGTGAATCCTCACGATTCGTCGATCATCTTTGCCGGAACCGAAGCCGGTATTTACCGAACAGAAAACGGCGGCGACAGATGGGAACTCCTTGATTCCCCGATGAACGAACGGCAGGTCTGGGCAATTGCAATCAGCCCCAAAAGCACTGACACCCTTTACGCGGGTACCTGTCCGTCCGCCCTGTACAAATCGGTCGATAACGGAGATACGTGGAAGCAGCTTGATGTTGAACTTGCGGAAGAATGCGAGGGGGTGCCGCTCGTCCCGCGTGTTACCACGGTGATTGTCGACCCCGATGACGAGCAGACAGTCTATGCCGGAATTGAAATCGACGGCATGCGTATCAGCAGAGATGGCGGTGCAACGTGGGCGACAGGAAGTGAAGGGTTAAGTAGCCTTGATATTCACGGGCTTACGGTTGTCCCCGGCGAATCTAAAACGCTCGTCGCAGCGACAAATAATGACGTGTGTATCACGACAGATATGAAGCATTGGACGCCACTTGAGGTCAAAAATGAGTTCCCGTGGGCTTATTGCCGGGGAGTCATCTATCTGCCAAATGGCTCAGGTCGCGTTTATGTCGGTGCCGGAAACGGACCTCCCGGTAGTGAAGGAGGCGTTTTTTACACCTCCGACTTAGGACGTTCGTGGGAACGCGCCGATCTGGGTGAAACCGCAAACAGTACGATCTGGGCGCTTGCACATAATCCTGCTGTGAGTAGCTGGTTAATGGCTTACAGCGTGAGTGGTCAAATCTTCCGCAGCACCGACGATGGAAATTCATGGACAAAGCTGAACCGAGAATTTGGTGAAGTCCGTGCAATGGCGTTAGCTCCGTAACCAAATCTCAGGCGTGAGACATGATATGCGTCGCGTTTCACGCCTCCTTGTCTTCTCGTTCTTTTCTTCTTCACTCCCACCTTTCGATCCTTTTAATCGTTCAGCCACATTGACAATGAAATTTTATATCATTGGCTATGGCGGAAAGAAACCCGCTTATGTTACAAAGGAGATTCAAACTATGAAAACACTTGGAATTTTAGTTAGTGGCTGTCTCAGCTTCAGCATCTTTGGTTGTATGGACAGTCAAGCTGATTTAGCAGACATACTTGCAGGTGAGCCTGAGCGAATCGCGACAGGGTTTCAATTCACAGAAGGTCCCGTTTGGCATTCAGATGGCTATCTACTTTTCAGCGACATTCCGGCAAACCGCATCGTCAAATGGACGCCAGACGGAAAAACCGAGACGTTTCGCGAGCCAAGCGGCAACTCCAACGGATTGACCTATGACCGGGCTGGTAGGCTTATCGCGTGTGAGCACGGCAATCGGCGTGTATCCCGCACAGAGCCAGACGGCACAATCACTGTGCTTGCGGAACGATATAATGAAAAACGGCTCAATAGCCCTAACGATGTTGTGGTCAAATCTGATGGGAGCATCTATTTCACTGATCCGCCGTATGGGGTGTCCGAAGCGGAACGCGAGCTCGATTTTCAAGGTGTCTATCGCATCGCTCCCGATGGAACCCTTACGCTGCTCATTGATGATTTCGATCGACCCAATGGACTAGCGTTTTCGCCGGATGAGAAGTCCTTGTACATCGATGACACAGCACATCGGCATGTGCGCGCTTTTGATGTACTTGAAGACGGAACTTTAGCAAATGGGCGGATTTTGGTGGACATGGCGATCGATGCGCAGGGAAGCCCTGATGGCATGAAGGTAGATACCGCAGGCAATCTTTATGTGACTGGGGCTGGCGGAACATGGGTTGTTTCACCGTCAGGAGAACACTTAGGGACAATCGTCACAGCAGAACTTCCCGCCAACTGCGCTTTTGGTGATTCTGATAATAAAACGCTCTACATCACCGCACGAACATCAGTGTACCGCGTACGATTAAAGATCGAAGGGATGAAAACCTTCTGATCCGGGTTTAGGCTTGGAATATCCTCAGAAAATGCTGGAATACATGAGGTGGTCGTGCTATCATGGATGTGAGATAATAGCAATCGACATCCAAAGGAGCAGTCGGAATGACTGGTGAGAAAAGCAGAACACTGAGACGGAAGATCGTCGTCATATTCCTGAGATTTCCAAGAGGCTCCAGAGTATAGAGAGAGCCAGTGATAAGTGTTTGTGGGCGGATGAAAATGCGATTTGACCCAGGGCAAAAAGCCCAGAGCGACAATGGATTTTCGGGTCAAAGCCATCGCCAGCAATTTTCGACTCGCTTTTTAGCCGTTCGATAGCCATAATTAGGTGATAAGATTTACAACATCTCAAGCGTATGGAGGCTATCGAATGGAACATGAAATTAAGCAATGGATAAATTTCTTTCAAGGACTTATCTTCACCCATTTTCGTCAGAATAAGGCAGAAGCGGTAGAGGTATTAACCTGGCTACTGACCGGCCACCTATTCGGATTGTATAACCTCAATCAGTTAGCAGATGTGCTAGAAGTCCCGAAATCAAGTTTATACCACCATCTGTCAGGTTGGAGTCTTTTCCAATGGAAGCGGCTGTTGTTAGTCATCGGGTGTGACCGAGCTGCTGAGTTGCTTGAACAAACTTCTAAGATGAGTGGAGCGACGCAATCAAGACGGCGAATCACTGTTGGCGTCGATGATACGGTACAAGGCAGAGATGGCAAGCTCATCTCCTACTGCTATAGCTGGTATAGCGGACGGTTTCATCAAGTCCTCAAGGGTCAGAACATACTCGCCGTGACTCTCAAAGTCGGTGATGTCGTCATTCCGTTATGTGTGAGATTGGTCAGCAAACAGGGTCGAGCCAATACTTCTAAACCGACATTACTTATCGAGATGATGAGCGAGATTGCCGCGTTTTTTTCGCAACGTGGGATAGCGATTACCGATTATCCGGTGACATTCGATTCATGGTATGGATCTCAGCCATTGAGAGAAGCACTCGAGCAAATTGGTTTTCAGCAGATTCTCGTTCATGCCAAAGGCAGCTACGTTTTCACCATCGACGACCACCATCACAAACTCTCAGCACATAAACGCACCATTGAACTGGTTGAGAATCAATGGGGCTGTGACTGTGCTCGAGCTAAAGCACAAAGCCCGACTTTCGGCAAACTGATTCTTCTCTTTTTCGCCTCGGGGACAACTATCCGATGCATGATGGTTTTCGGCAAACCCTTGCGCTCAGCAG
>SMXE01000021.1 GCA_004357015.1 Caldithrix sp. | reverse complement strand
TTGGCCGAGCAGGATGCATCTTAGAATCTCATTACCCGTCAGGAACTCTGCCGCGCGCAGCACCCGTGGATCGTCTCCCTCAGGAAACACGATTTTCTTGCCTGTGCCCTTGGCTTTTTTATGTACAGAATCGATAAATGTCATTTTTGCCCAAATTTCGCTTTCAGCAGTTGCTGCACTTCCGGAGACACAAACGAGCTGACATCGCCACTGAATCTGGCAACCTCTTTTACAATGGTTGAATTGAGGTACGTGTACTTCTCGTTCGGCATCAGGAAAACTGTCACGATGTCTTCGGCGAGTTTGTGGTTGACCAGCGCCATTTGGAATTCGAACTCAAAATCGGTAATCGCCCGCAAACCGCGCACGACGACAGATGCCTCTTTCTGTTTCGCGTAATCCATCAGCAGGCCATCAAAGTCGTCCACGCTCACGCCGGGCTGCTTCGCCGTAGCTTGCCGAATCATGGCAACGCGCTCCGCCACTGTAAACAGCGGGGTCTTGGCCGGATTGGTGGTCACCGCTACCGTGACCTCGTCAAACAGCGCTGCGGCGCGTTTTATGATGTCGAGGTGGCCATAAGTGATGGGGTCGAACGTGCCCGGATAAACCGCGAGTTTTTTTTCACCCTTCATGCTTGAAAAACGATATGCAGGTGTCGCCGCGCTTTTTCCGGATCTCCAATCGGAGGCGCGGCGTTGAATCGATCAATTCGCTTCGTGCACTTTGTTCAATTACAAGCCAGCCGTCATCGGCGAGAACATCGTACCTGTCAAGCAACTCCACGGTCTCGGATGCCAAATTCAAATGGTAGGGTGGGTCGGCAAGAACCAGGTCGAACTTCATGTTGCGCTGCGTCAGCAAAGCCAATGCCCGCTCAGCGCGCACGGGCATAATTTCTGAAACTTCAAGAAAACCAACTCTTACAAGATTTTCCTTAATGACCTTCTGAACAGGACGGGCGCTCTCAACAAAAACAGCCTTGGCCGCACCGCGGCTCAAGGCCTCGATTCCCAAACCTCCCGTACCCGCGTAAATATCCAGTACAACGTTTCCTGCCACCGCCTGGCCAAGCACATTGAAAATCAACTCTTTCGTGCTGTCCGCGGTCGGTCGAACGGTACGATTCCTCAAGGAAGCCAACCGCAAGCCCTTCTTGCTACCTGAAATTACGCGCATGCCTGTAAGCACGGCAACGTCTTAGCCCTGCTCATACAAGTACATGCTGACAATCGTGATCAGCTTGTCGTCGCTGTAATTCACCATGTCTGGTGAAACCAGAAGAATCTTTGTCACTTCGACGTTCACGGACTGGGAAGCCATCTCCTCCAAAAAACCAAGAATGGAGGGCTGGTCGCCGTAAAGCCTTGCCATCACCGGAACTTTGTGGTATCCCCCCGCAAACGAGCCTTGCAGCGTCTTGAGCTCACGTACGGTCAGGCCAAACTGCCGGGCATTTGATGTCAGCCAATCTTTCATCTGATTCGTATTCATGAAACGCATAGTGCCGCTCGCTGACCCGCCACTAAGGGCAAGCGTTCCGGAGACCAGCACTCTGTCCATGGTCCCGCCGTTTGAAGCAACTGTGCTTTCAGAAACGACCGAAAACTTGCCTGAAGGAAATGTCTGGTTCAAACCGTTGGCAAAGTCACGCGCCTCGGCAGCCGTGTTCGAGACAATTTCAAGGCGAACCTTCCGGCCATTGTACGAGACCAGCGTCGCATTCAAATTGGACGGCAATGCACTCATCAAGCTCGTCACGCCTTGAATGGTCGCCCTGGAATTTGACAGAAAATCCGCTGCCACGGCATCCACGCTGCTCGTTGCGGCGATTGAGCGCGACGGAGGCACAGTGGTCCTGGACGCTGGTGCAGGTTGAGGTGCGGGCTCTTCCACCGTGGGCAGTGAAACAGTTTCACGACGGGGTTCAGGGTCTGGTTGTGCCGGTTCGTCGTTGGCCAACTCGGCCGCAAACTCCTGCTCCAACCGTGCCAGCTCATCATCTGAGACAGTTTGATCCATTTCCTGCGCCGGCGGCAACTGACCCGTCTGAAGCAGATTCGCATCGTCGCCGGTAAACATAAAGAAATAGATCGCGCCGCCGAGGAAGACAATGACTGCCACAATGATGAGCGTAGAAATAAGGGATGAATAGCTTCTGCGTTGTGCGAATCCGGCCGTCTTGGTGGTATCGAACGTTTCGGTTCGTTCCTCAAAGGCCAGCTCCTGCGTATCCATGCTGGATGTCTGCGCGAAGTCCTCTACTCGTTCCTCTTCCCCGGTCTTGTCATCGCCGATTAGGTTTATGTCAACCATAGCTCACTCCACTATAAGTAATTATTGAATACCTCGCAACGCGGCGCCCACAGAAATCATGTAGCGCTCGCCGCGAGTCTGGCTTACATCTTCCTTGGCTTGAGCCAAGAGCTTTATTCTCCGAAACGGATTTGCACAATCTATATGTACATCGTAGGCATTTTGCAGGCCTTCGAGAACAGAATCGTCGACGGCTTCACCGTAAAGGTACACTTCGTTCAAATCTTCGACGCCCTTGCCCAACTGATGGTCAAGAATGATCCGGCGCAGCTCCTTTGATATCAGACGGGTCAGAGAAAGGCCGTCCTCGGCCGCGCCGTTCTCAGACGTGCTCACCTCGTGTGTCAGGAAGAAATTCCTGCCCTTCAAGATGGAAAAGTGAATCTTTTTGCCCTCAACATCGATCAGGCATATCTTGTCTGAGCTGTTGGAGTCGTAATTGACCTGCAACGCTCTCTGAGCAGAAAAAACATCTACATCGACCACTTTGAGTTTCAAGTCCGTATGCTTAAAAAGTTTCTTTAGAAACTGCACAACTTTTTTTCGAACAACGACTACTAAAATGCTGTTGAGATCGCCGTTTTCATCGGTATGTAATTGCTCAAAATCTACCACATATTCATCTACCGGCGAAATGACGAATTGCCGGACTTCCCATTCAACATGCTCCCGAAGGTCGTCCGGCTTTAACTCGCGGTCTATCGCCAATCGCTTCACCATCACCATGCGGGAATCGAGTGAAAACGCTGCGTTCTTGACTTCGATTTTGTGTGCTTCGCACAGCCGCATGATATCTTCGGCAAACCGGCGTGGCATGTTCTTGTCTTCAAAGACGTCGAAAGTGAACGCTTGCCGCACGCGGCCGTGCGCCACTTTATTTACCTGAAATTCGTTGGCTGAAAGTTTGACGCCTTCTACAATTCTCACCTGGTCATGCACCAGGCTGATACCGAGTATGCCAGCGCCTTCGTCCAGGGCCATTTGTTACCTCCAATGTAAAACCGCTACTCCCAATTCATTTCGCCAGACTCAATCTTACCGTGGTTTTGCAGCTTTAACCCGCCGATGGTCGACTTCAAAAAGCTGCTCTCAACTATAGAAATGTCTGAGCTATCGACCGGACAGTAAATATTAAGGAACTTGATGACCGATGTGTCAATATGCACGAGCTGCAGTTGCTCATCAACCAAGGTCGGACACAATCCGAGGGCATCCAGAGAGCTGTTGGCGTAGCCTGGCACCGCGTCCGCCACTGCCTGCATTTGGTCGCGCACACCTGCGATAACCTCGCTCACATCGTTGGCCGCATCTTGCGCCGCCTTGAGCTGGCCGCTTTCGATCGAATTCTGGACGATGTTCATATCCAGGGTGAATTTCTTAGAATCAACAATTGTGAATGCCTCACGCAAATCTTCCATCGGCATGTTGGGAAGATTGTTCATTTTGTCATGCACATACTCAACGTACCCCGCAAGCCGTCGCGCCGCAAGCTTGATTTCTATTTGCATTCTGACCAGAGAGTCTATCATAACCGAATCGGTTGCAGACGGAATGGCGCTAAAAATCTGCTCTTCGGCTGCACTGAACTCGCGCAACTTGGTGACGACGGAATCTAGCCCGCCAACCGCCACCGAGTCGACATAGTGGGCGTATTCGTCGCTGGTTCTGATGAAATCAAAGATCAGAGATAACGTGTCGGTGTACACGCTGTTATACTTCTGATACTGCAACGCGGCCTTCTGGACCTGCTCCATTCTGTAACGACAAATTTCCATGTTTACCTCCTCGTGATTCGCCAGCCTCTTCGGGTAAACAATCGAGCCAATCAGGGTAGCCGCAAGAACTACAATGAGTATCTCATAAACAATATTTCCTTTCGCGCGTTGGTCTGCCATTTTTTCTCCCTCTCCGTTAGTCAGTTGGACGTGCGATTCATTTCAGTGCAACATAGGGCTCGAGCTCCTTTAATGTACTTTTGCCAATTCCCTTGACTTTGATCAAATCACGAACTTGCGAGAACTCACCATGTTTGTTCCGGTACTCGACAATTCTTTTCGCAAGCGTCGGCCCGATGCGCGGAAGCGCTTCAAGCTCCGCACTCGTGCTGCTATTTATGTTGACCTTTCGATTCCGACCGGTCGCCTTCTCCGCCTCTCGGACGCCGCCGGAAAAGGGTTTCTGCCGGGGCGACGGGCTGTTAACTGAGCTCAGAGACGAACTCGCCGAAGCCAGTGAGTCCGAATTCACTGCGGCGGCCCGTTCCCGAAATTCTTCAATGAAGGCGGCATTAAGTTGTTGCTCCTGACTCTGACCTACAACTCGCTTATAAAGCTGAACCCCTGCCCCAACTACCAAAGAAAACACCAGGAACAAGACAATTTTTTGTTCTTGCTGAGTGAACCCGAGCATATCGACTAGAGAACTGCTTCTTTCACGCGACTAAAGAAACTCCGATCTTTCACGGACGGCCGCGTGCTTTCACTTTTGGCCAACTCCTCAAAAAGTTTTCTCGCGTCTGCAGAGAGCTTGGTCGGCGTCCAGACGACAACGCGCACCAATTGGTCGCCTCTGCCGGCACCGTGCAGCTGCGGGATCCCCTTGTTCCGCATGCGCAAAATCTTGTTCGCCTGCGTTCCAGGCTGAATGCTCAACTTGGCCTTGCCTGTTAAAGTTGGAACCTCAACTTCGTCGCCCAGAACAACCTGACTGAAACTCAGCGGCAAATTATAGAGGATATCATCGCCATGTCTCTCGAAGTACTCATGCTCAATTTCATCGAACAGAATGATAACATCGCCACTAGTCCCACCTCTCGGCCCGGCATTGCCTTCGCCACGAAGGGTAATGTAATTTCCGGATGTAACCCCGGCAGGCACCTCAACTGTAACAATACTTTCTCCCTTTTTCCGGCCATCACCGTGACAGGCTTTGCAAGGGTCCTTCAAAACGCGGCCATGCCCTCCACACCTGGAGCATGTGGTAATGTTTACGAACTGGCCAAACAGGGACTGAGAAACTTGCCGGACCTCACCACTGCCACGGCACTGCGGGCAACTCAAATAGGCATCTCTGGAGGCGGCCCCGCTACCCTCACAAACATGGCAAACGACATCCTTTTTCAACTTAAGCTTCTTTTCTACG
>SMXE01000233.1 GCA_004357015.1 Caldithrix sp. | reverse complement strand
GATGAATACACGTCCGAATTTTTTGATCTGAAAGCGGACCTTTTTTCCCCGGCAATAGCGGCCTACTCCCAAACCGGGGATCTCAAGAAGATCTACCGCGCGTGTGAGCAGTACAAAGCCCTGCGGCACACGCTTGCGATTTCCGGTGTCAAACACCGACTGGTTGGCGCTAAGGTGGATTCGGTTCACCTGGAAATGGAGAATACCCAAAGAGCCATCAGGCGAAAATGGAAGCAATTATGGCAACCATCGCAACATGACGCACGTGATGAGCCGGAACGGATCGCACAAACGAAAATGACGATAAACCAACTGCATAAGCGGCAGCGGGATTTATTGCACAAACTTGCGGGCACGCAACCCGCAATGTTTCAAATTTTTGAACCCTACAAACTCAGTCTGGAGGCGTTGCAACGAGAACTCGTGCGTCTGCAAAGCACCTTCATTCACTACTTTGTTGGCGAAGATGCAACCTTTATCCTTGCGGTCAGGCCGGACACGGTGTTTTGCAAACGCGTGAACGTCAACAGAACATACCTGAACGAATTCGTCAGAAGCATCAATCCGATGTTTAGCGAGGTGGACGAGCAGTTCACGACCACGGAATATCCTTACCAATTTCATCTGGGCTATCTCGCCGGACTTTACAATTTGCTTTTTGAACCAATTCGCGACCTCCTGGCGCCAGGAAGCACGTTAATCATTGCCCGCGATGGCTTTCTTAACAGGCTACCATTCGAAGCGTTGGTGGCGAATCCGGATGATCTAATTGACGACCACGACTACAAGAACGCCCACTTCCTTGTGGAGGACTACGCGCTGGTCTATCTGCCGTTTGCCGGATTTCTCGATTTCAAGCTGAAGGGGAAGACCGCCGCCACAAAACGCCTCGCAATTCTTTATGCGGACCCTGCGTCCGGAATAGCCAATGGTACACATCCAGAGGAAGACAATAGCGAAATAGCCGCCTTGACAGCGATAGCTGACGCGCTAGGTGAGGGCAGGTCGGCCATCCGTTTTCAGTCAAACGCTCCGAAAAACGACTTTCTGGAGGCATGCGCTGACTATCAAATACTGCATCTGGCCGTTCCCGGCCATCTGGTTGACGGCGCCCCCCTGTACTCAGAATTATTATTTGCAGATAAAAAATCGCTAAAGGCGTATGAGTTGTTCAAGATGCGACTATCCGCAGACGTGGCCGTACTCAGCAACTGCGACCGCAAACTTAAGACCGGCGACCAGGTCAGCGGCGCGGAAGGATTCCTGACCGGGTTTAATTTCGCAGGCGTACCAATGGTTGTAACCACCTTGTGGAGTCTTCAGCAGGAAAAGCTGGCGCCGATCCTGGCGGAGTTTTATAGCAATCTGCGACAGGGGATGAACGGTGCCCAAGCTTTGCGACTGGCCAAAATGACCCATTTAGCAGAAGCTGACCGGAACCCGTTTTTCTGGGCCGGTTCGATTCTGAATGGAAGCTACGAGCCGGTTGAGTTTAAATCAAGTAGCACACATGCAATCCTTGCGTTTACCATACTGGCGATAGCTGTCTTGATTGCGTTGCTGGTAAGACAAATCAAGAGAATGACCAAGCAGGAACAGACAGGCAGCCCAGGCCACTAGAGCCCGCTGGCGCTGGTTTGCACCCTCCACTCGTACTTCTCTTTAAACTGTTTGACACTTCTGTAAATTGCGCGCGCTATTTTGTCCTGGAAAGAAGACTGTTTCAGAAGCTTCTCTTCCTTCTTGTTTGACATGAACGCGGTTTCCACCAAAACGTTTGGCATCGAAGCGCCCACGAGGACATAAAAACCAGCCTGCTTCACGCCCCGGTTTCGCAGTCCAGTCTGTTTGTTCAGTTCTTTTTGAACGTAGGAAGCGAAATCCTGGCTCTCTTTGTTGTAGGCGTTCTGCGCCATGGTTGCCAGGATAATTTGTTCGTCGGTCAGTCTGGAGTAGTCGGATTGGTTGTCATCGTATTTGATGACCTCGTTTTCGCGTTGCGCAATTTCCAGCGCCTCGTCGGACTTGGCCAAGCCGAGAAAATAGGTCGCCGCACCGCTCACTCTCGAATTCCGGTTCCAGTTTGCATGGATGCTGATAAACAGTTTCCCCTTATTTTTATTTGCGAACTGCGTCCGTTCTTTCAGGGAGACGTATTTGTCGCTGTCGCGGGTCATCAAAACCTTGACGTTGAGATTCTTTTCCAGCAACTTTTTCAGCTTTTTGGCAACCTTCAATACGACGTCTTTTTCGTAGGTACCCCGCTTGCCGATGGTGCCGGGGTCTTTGCCACCGTGGCCGGGATCGATGATGATTCTGTCAATTTTCCATTTTTCCTGGTCATCCTTCAGCTTTTTCAGCAGGTCGGTGTTGATAGCCTCTTTGGCGGGAATGGACAGCCAGATTTCATTGGTCTGTTGCGTAACTTGCACATCCCGGACCGATACTTCGTGGCTCAGTTGGAACGAAAGCTGCACCATTTCCTTACTTTGAACCGGTTCAACCCTCTTGACCAGACCAGGCTCAATGGTCGAGGCAAAGGCTCCAGGTTGGATTTTGCCGCCAAGAATGTCCAGATAAAGCCACTCCCGGCTGAATCTAATGCTGAGCGCGGAGTCTGCAAACTTGCGCGACGTGCTTACCCGCACCAGGGTGCCGTTGGCCTTTTGCTCCACCCGGACTCCAAAGATATTAGCAGCGCTGGCGATATCGATGCTACTACCGGAAGACCCGGATGTCTCCCCGAGCGCATACGCTAAAATGGGCAGAAAGAACTTGACCGGCACGAAAATATCGCCGTTCGAATAGCGGGTTGCCACCGGCATTTGCAGGACCTGCCGGCCGAGCAGGACGAACGGATTAAATGCCGTGACCGTCGCTTTTGTTTTGCCGAGGTAAAGCACGGCCTTACGGACTTTGTTGCTGTAGTAGATGTTTATGTTGAGGACGTCTGCAATTACGTGCACGCCTACAAAGGACTGTCCGTCAAAGCTGCGAGCCCGCGATTGAATGGCGCGCTGCCAGCTCGATTTCTCTGCTGAATAAAGTGATGATTGCGTACAGAGGGAGAAAAAAAGAAGAAAAAAGCAGGCCAAACTCTGGCTGAAATGCCCCCTTCCGGATCGAACGCTCATAAACTTTGCAATAACGCCTTAGCTTTCCGGTTCTTTTTCCTGGCTGAACTTCTCGCTGGCTTCCTGCAGAATGCGCTTTTCATTCTCGTCGAGTTGGTCATAGCCGACTTCGTTGATCTTGTCGAGAATCTCGTCAACACGTTCCCTGATGCGCTGCATGGCCTGATGCTTTTTTAAGTCTTGCACTGCCTGGCGCGACTCCCGCTGCTGTCGCATCCAGGTTGTGAGGTGATCCAGGCGCCAGCCCAGTTTCAGGTAAGCAAATCCGACAAGCATCCCTCCGAGGTGGGCAAAATGAGCAACGCCATCATTGCTGCCGAAAGCGCCCAGCAGCAGCGAAATACCCGCAAAAATCATGACCAGATATTTTGCCTTTATTTGTACCGGCAGAATCAAAAACAGCAGCAAGGTGATGACACGCTCCGGAAACAGAACGGCAAAAGCCACCATGACGCCGTAAATAGCGCCCGACGCTCCTACCACCACCGTCGGCGAATTGAAATTTATTACCAAATGGAAAATTCCGGCGCCTACGCCGCAGATGAAGTAGTATTTCAGAAATTCACGCGTGCCCAGCGTGCGCTCAACCTCACAACCGAACATCCACAGAAAGAACATGTTGATGATGAGGTGCCACGGGTCGCCATGCAGAAAAATGTAGGTGAAGAGCTGCCAGACGTAGAACTTGGACAAAACCAGTGCCGGCCTCATGCCAAACCACTTGATGAGAAGCTGTTCTCCCCCGGAAGTCGGCAGTACCATTTGCAGCAAAAAGACAGCTCCGTTTGCCAGCAACAGATACTTGATTGCAGTGGTCAACCCGCCGCCGAAACCTAACCGATATGTCCTGTCGTAATATGCCATGAAACCCTTCAGTGAGCCAAACAACACAGCCAGCAAAGGCAGAATTCTTAACTAACTTAACCGCTGGGAGACTCTACAAAATTCCCTCACCTATGAACTGTCAGGCCTTAGTCTATACCGAACTTGAAGATGTTTTGCGGAACAACTCGCGAAAGCTCAACGCTTACGTTGTGGTTATCGACACGTAGGGCAAAGATCATAAAAATCAACCAACAACTTTCCCGAAAAACGTACTGTATTTTAGCTATTCACACCCTAAAAGTCAAGAAAAAAAGTTAGCCTTGACTTTGCTCTGAACCTGAGGTAACGACCTTCGTGAATAATTGCTTGACATGTATGCAGGAATGATGCATATTCATGTATATGAGGGGTAGACCATTGCTTGCAAGTAACGCCACGACTGTTCCCGACGTCGAGACCACCCCGAAAAAAAAGATCCGACCGCGGCCCATCAAGATCCCGCAGTACCACGTTATCCTTCTCGATGACAATGACCACACCTACGAGTATGTTATCGAGATGCTCATGCAGCTTTTCGGGCACAGCGCAACAACAGCGTTTGAGATGGCGTGTGAAGTGGACGCGCGCGGCAGGGTGATCGTGGATACAACGACGCAGGACCGGGCTGAGTTGAAACGCGACCAGATTCACGCCTATGGCGCGGATTGGAGGATGCCACGCAGCAAAGGCTCGATGTCCGCCAAAATTGAGCCGGCAGACTCGGTAGCATGACCTACTTCCTATAGAAGAACTCCCCGCCCAGATCACTATTGATCCTTACTTCCAAAACGACCGCCTCGATAAATTGGCGCCCATTGGCTCTTACGATGGTGTGATATGGAATTTGAATGCCTTCGACTTTTTTGTAGTCGGAGTAAACCTCTTCCAGCGTTGCCAGCCCAGCCTCTGCGGCTCCCTGATATGTTTTTTTGTAGATCAAATTTGTCAACGCATCGATGTAAAGCTTGAAAAAATCGCCGGTCTGGTTCTTGACTTGCAGAACATAGTATTTAACTCCACCAAGCGTTTCATCGGCAAAATGTTTGATTTCAAGATCAGTGCTGTCAAAACGGCTAAAGAGTATGATGGCATCCCGAAACAGCCCGCGCTGCATCTCTTTCTTCTCCAGCGAGGAAAGCGGACTCACGTCACGGTTTATTTGCTTCCAACTATCCCGGCCGTTCAGGACCTGAACACGCGTCCCTTGCTCAAGTTCCATCACCTGCCTGGTCTTGTCTGGCGCCAGAATGGTCTCGGTCACCTTTAATAGCATTGTGGTCTGGCGTCCCTTTATTTTGTTTTGTGTCACGATGGTGAAATTTTTGATATTCCGAAAGGTTTCAACGCCGCCGGCCGCCTCGACAGCCTTTCGGAGAATTTCACGTCCGCGGCTGTAGGCATCTTCCTGAGCCGGGGCAATTGAGAGATGTGCGGCCGCCACTGTTGCAGATGCCAGCAACAATAAACTGAGCAAACACGGTAAGACGCAGCCGCGTTTGAGGATCAAATCCCCAAATATTTTTATCAAAACAAAGCTCCTGCTATTCAAGCTGCTGAGAATTAGATGTCGATATTTCTCACTTCCAAAAGGTGCAGATAATATTTTCAACCGAGCGACACCCACCAAGCGGGCATCCGGAAACCTTTCTGTAACACATGGCAACTCAGGCATCCGTACTCCACTTGATAAGCTCGTCATCATACGCCGCAATCAGGTCACGATAGGTCAGGAAGCCGAGCACCTTGTCGGATTCGTCATCATCCACAACCGGCAGGGAGGAGTAACGCGTTTCCAGAAATCTTACCAGCGCCTGATGCAGATTTTCCTTTTTCCTCACCGTCACAAAAGGCGTTTTGATGTCTTCGGCAACGATGACGTGCCCGATGCCCTCGTCTCCTATAACTGCCCGCAGCGTGCTCATCGAGATCAAACCGGTTATTTTGCCGGCGTCGTTCACCACCGGAAAGCTGTCCTCGTCGCGGTCAGCAAATAGTGGCAGTATGCGCTGAACCGGCAAATTATTCTTGATAGCGGGCAGGCTCGTCGTCGCCTTGAAGGCAGCCGCGACCGGAATATCCTTCAGGATATCGACGATAAGATCTCCCCGGTGTGCCGGTGATTCGGCGTGGTTCTTCACTTGCTGGCTGTAAATACTCCACTTTCTGGCCACGAAAAAGGCCAGCGTTGAGGTAAAAATAAGCGGTACCAGCAGTCGATAGCCGCCGGTCATCTCAGTGATCATGATGGTTACCGAAACCGGCACATTGGCCGAGCCGGCAAAAAAAGCTGCCATCCCTACCAGCACAAACGCATTAGGCTGGGTTATAATGGTGGGAAACAGATGGTGTGCGACACCCCCGAACGCCCCGCCGAACATAGCGCCCATAAACAGCGAGGGCGCAAAGATACCACCGCTGCCGCCCGAACTAATAGAAAAAGAGGTGGCGAAAACCTTGAGAACGGCGGCGGCCAACATCAACTTCAAAGTGAGCTGCCCATCGATGGCCATCTGGATCCAGCCATAGCCGGCGCCCAGAATGTACGGGAAGAAAAAGCCGAGCGTGCCCAGCATGAGGCCGCCGATTGCGGGTTTCAGCGCCCGAGGTATCTTTAACGGTTCAAACAGTTTGGTCTGTATGCCATAAAATATCTTGACGTAGCAAATGCCGAGCAGGGCGCAGAGCAGGCCGAAAATGCCGTAAAAAATCAACTCCAGTGGATTCTCAAAAACGAAATTGGGAGTGGTGAAAATGGTATGCCAACCAAACAACGAAGCGAATATGGAATAGCCGATGATTGAAGCCATAATCGCCGGAACCAGCCCTTCGCTCTCGAGGTCGTCTTTGTAGAGGCACTCAACGGCGAACAGAGCGCCGCCAATGGGCGACCGGAAAATACTGCCAATGCCTGCCGCCATTCCGGCAACCACCATGATTCGTCGGTCAGAATCACTCAGCTTCAGTTTGGTGGCGAGCATCGAGCCGAAGCCGGCGCCGATCTGGGCAATGGGGCCTTCACGTCCGGCGCTGCCGCCCGTGCCGATCACCACTGCCGAGGCGAGGGTTTTGACGATGGGCACTCGCCCCCGGATAATCCCGCGGTCCTGGTGGAACGCCTTGATGACGCCGTCGGTGCCGTGCCCCTCAGCCTCCGGCGCAAAAGTATAGACCAGCAGCCCGGAAATCAGTCCTCCTACAGTGGGGATAATAAAAAACCACCAGTTGTACAAGGTCACACTTGTTTCAGCCATCGTGCCGCCTTCGCCGCCAGGCGCCGGGGGATAAAAACCCGCCAGGCCCTTTAGTGAAAACATTTCCACTGCTTCCTGAAGGTAGACAAACGCGATTCCTCCAATGCCGGCAACCGTCCCTATGACAAGGCTAAACAACATCCACCTGCCGGTAAACCTGAACTCGAAATAGCTGCCGAACCGCTGAACATATTTGCGGCCGTCCAGAACCCGGCTGAAAATTTTGTGTGGCTGCATTCCCGACTACCTGATGAGATTAATTCTGATTTTGTAACCGATTATCTGTCATTTTTGAAAACGCAATATATGTGATATTTCTTGGAAAGTCAATGGAAGAGTCCTGGATGTTTGGTGTGTTTAACGTCCTTAAGTGTCAACAGGAAACGGTGGTAGGCGGCGCAGAATAGCTGAACGCTGTGGCTCAGTGGTACGGTTGCGTGACACTGAACTGCTGCTTCATTACATGAGTTTACCCGAAGCTCCGAATCCAGAAATTCGAACCAGCGGTAGCATTCACTGAAGCCAAATGTTTAGCTGCTTATTGACAGTGTCCATCATACTATAATACTTTATAAGTTATATTGCAAGCTTGTAAAACCTTGTTTTCTAAGCAAAGTCCTAAGAAAGCTTGCATTGTTAACAAAGTATAGCTTTGTATTGCTTTTCCATATAATTTTTTTTAAATTTATTTTAGCAGGGCGAAAACTTAATATGAACTGTCCAAATGTCAAAATCACAATATTAGGAAAGATGGTAAGGTTAAAGGAAAACAACGGCGAGCAGAAGTTGCTGCGCGAAAATGTTGCGTTGAAGAAACAGGTCAAAACAGCCTACAGCTTCAACAACATTATTGGCAAGAGCGAGCCGATGCAGCAGTTGTTTAGCGTTATTCGGAAAGTTGCAAAGACGCAATCAACCATTCTTGTCCGCGGCGAAAGCGGTACCGGCAAGGAACTCGTTGCCCGCGCCATTCACTACAACAGCCCGCGCGCCAAGAAACCGCTCATTGAAATCAGTTGCGCTTCGTTCCCTGAAACCTTGCTCGAAAGCGAGCTTTTCGGCTATGAAAAAGGCGCCTTCACCGGGGCCGAGGGTCAAAAAAAAGGCAGGTTTGAGCTGGCCGAGGGCGGCACGATTTTTCTGGACGAGATCGGGGACATTTCTGAAAGCGTGCAGGTAAAATTGCTGCGCGTGCTGCAAGAGCGGCAGATCACCCGTCTTGGCGGCACCGAAACCGTGGATGTGGACGTGCGCGTGATCACGGCAACGAATCGCAATCTGGAAAAGGCGATGGCAGAAGGCCTGTTCCGGGAGGATCTCTATTACCGCCTGAATGTGATTCCTATTGTGCTGCCACCTTTGCGCGAGAGACGGGACGATATTCCATTGCTACTGGAGCATTTTGTCAGGAAAGTCAGCCTGGCAAACAAGAGAACGCCGCC
The DNA here is from genome assembly GCA_004357015.1 of Caldithrix sp. Lineage (GTDB taxonomy): Bacteria > Zhuqueibacterota > Zhuqueibacteria > Oceanimicrobiales > Oceanimicrobiaceae > CR04bin15. Next base: position 5,459 of record SMXE01000233.1, on the reverse strand, counting down.
GTCTGTGGCGCCGGAGGCTGTGCAGGCTTGCACCGAGTACGATTGGCCCGGTAATGTGCGCGAGTTGGAGAATGCTATCGAGAACGCGGTCGTGCTTGGCGATGGCAGCACCATTTTGCCGGATCACATGCCGTTTGGCTTGTTCAGGCGGGCAGGCAGCGGGGCCAAGTCTGATTTTCTGAGAAATTCCGGCCCGACCTTCACGGATAAAATTGAAATTGCTGAAAAAATTATTTTCGAAGATGCAATTAGCCATGCTCAGGGGAATAAATCTGAAGCCGCAAAAGTGTTAGATATAAGTCTTAGAACGATGCGGTATAAAATTAAGAAATACAATTTGTAAGTAATTTTTGTTGTTTTTATCAGTATGTTCCCTGCCAAATTCAACAAGTTTGACTTTTACTACTACACTATTAAACCTTGTTTGTTAACTCTCAAATAATGTAAAATGATATGGAAGCAAATTTTCAGTTAGATACATATCTAATTACAATTGTTGCCCTGACTACCTGCGTGGAAATTCACGAGACATACGAGTTTGAAGTTCCTTTGGGGCTAAAACACTTGATCCACCATTTCAAAGGAAAGGTACAAAAAGCCGTATCCTATTGGGATAAATTGTGAAAGCTGTCATGGTCCGGGAGAATTGCATGTCAGACAACATGAGGGTGAGAAAATCGACTTGCCTTCGTAAACAAACTTATCCCAGCAACAATATTGCCCACTGCAGCGTGTATCGAAGTTGACATTATCGCATGGTGCCTCCCGGGCCAGAGATGCCCCTTCCTGAGCAAAACCGCCATGGATCGAAAAAAGATCGGATTCTTCCTAAGAAAGATCGCCCTCTTCCCGAAAAAGACAGATTCTTGCCGAAGAAGCACGCCATCGACCTGAGTAATGACGATATCAACCCCCAGGTGCAATTATCAATCATCAATCGGCAATCGGACGGGTACCAGGCGGACGTCGACTCTATTCAAACAGCCACCGTGTGCCACACGCCTTCAGGCCGTGGCCAATGCTCAAGAATGATAACGATGATAACAGGAAAAGGTCAGTGCATGTGCATGACCTGGGATATCATAATGCTTGACTTTTTTCTGTGGTTAGTGTTCTCTTATTACGGATTATGTGCAAAAGGCACGGTCCAAGGGCACGTGCCACACAAGCTCTTACTTGTTTCTGGTTGTAACGGGTACCCGGGCGCCCTGCAGTAGGGTTGGTTGACGGGCAAGTCTATAAACAAATTTGTATCGTCCTCTTACTGCCCAAATGGTGCGTTCAAAAAGACGAACCCACCCTACGAAAACTTTCCTAAACCTTTAAGGTTTAGGAAAGTTATGGTTCAGGAAAGTTATTGTCCGCTAACGTACATCTCGTGTAATAATAACGGATAAGTCTCCCCGCATCAAAATTACCTACGCCACGTAAATTTAATAAAATCAGCGATGGCATAATAATTGATATTATGGAATGGTCGGCATACCTAAACCGCCAATAATCGGAGATATCCAATGTTTGAGAATTACCTTAAAACCGCAGTACGCAATCTTTTAAAGCATAAATTGTACTCGTTTATAAATATTGTCGGTCTAGCACTTGGGTTGGCCAGCACCATTTTGATTTTCCTCTGGGCACATGATGAGTTGAACTATGATTCATATCATAAAAACGCCGATAAAATTTACCGCATAAACTGGGATTTTAACTGGAACGGCAATGAAGGCATCGGCTCCGGTACACCGCCGCCGCTGGCAGAAGCTATCTCACGCGAAATACCGGAAGTAGAAGAGGCGACCCGGGTTCGTGCGGTCTCTAAAATGGTGGTACGTTACGGCGAGCATGCTTTCAACGAAGACAAAATCTTTGGCGCCGATCCTAATCTGTTTGATTTTTTCACATTTGAAATAATATCGGGCAATGCTGAAACCGCGCTCTCAAAGCCAAACAGCGTTGTCCTCACAGAGTCAATAGCGCAAAAATATTTTGGCGATGAACCGGCGCTCGGGAAAATTATAACCATCGGTGAAGAGAAAACTGACTTCAGAAAAAAATATGACAATGTCTTTGAAGTGACCGGCGTCATCAAAAATCCACCCCGAAATTCCCATTTTCAATTTGAGATGTTGACTTCTATGGCATCGCACCCGACGGTGTTATTTTTTGACTGGAGCTGGATCTGGATGCAAGTGGTAACTTACGCCAAGCTTGAACCCGGCGCAACACCTCAAGTCGTGGAATCAAAAATTCCAGCATTGGTCGAAAAGTATGCGCCTGCGGCATTTGAGCGTGTGGGTTTTTCATATGATGAGCTTATCAGCAGCGGTGGCCGCTGGGATTTTGTGCTACAGCCAATGACTGATATTTATCTGGGTGATGTTAGCAACCGGCTCGGGACTAAAGGTAACCGGGTCTACGTTTACTTGTTTTTGATGATTGCGGCCTTTGTACTTTTTCTGGCATGTATCAATTTTATGAATCTTACCACGGCGCGCTCAAGCCAGCGCGCAAAAGAAATTGGCATCCGTAAAACGCTCGGCTCTGCAAAGCGTCTGCTGGTTGGTCAGTTTTTATTGGAGTCGATGGTTTACAGTTTTCTGGCGTTGCCGCTCTCGCTGTTTATGGTCGAAGTTTTTATCCGGCCGTTTAGCCAGCTTTCCGGTAAAATACTGACTTTCAATTTGTTCGATCCGTGGTGGCTGTCCGTTGCACTTACGGGACTCACATTATTTGTTGGTCTTTTGGCTGGAAGTTACCCCGGCTTTTACCTGTCCTCTTTTCGACCGGTCGAGGTCTTAAAAGGTAAGATGCGTGCAGGGCATAAAGGTACACGATTGCGCAACGGTCTGGTTGTGTTCCAGTTTGCAATCACAATTGGCTTGATTGTGAGCACTTTACTGGTTCGGCAGCAAATGGATTTTTTACAGAACGCCGATTTGGGGTTTAGCAAAGAGGGCGTTGTTATTATTTTCAATGAGAATAATCTGCTCGGCAGTCAGGCTGAAGCTTTTAAAGAAAAGCTGAAAAGCCATGTAGGAATTGTCAGCGCCTCGATCTCAACCGGCGTGCCACCTTATTCCTGGTTCGATGATTATTATAAAATAGAAGGCAGAGGAGACGAGCAATTCACCTTAGCCTCCTACCTGACCGATGAGAATTTTTGTACAACGCTTGATATTCAGATCGTCGAAGGCCGCGGGTTTTCCAGAGATTTTTCGAGGGAGGCAGAGAGCGTTGTTTTAAATGAAGCGGCAGTGAGATATTTGGGCTGGGATGACCCTATTGGCAAACGCATCAATTACTCTGGTGCGAATTATACCGTCATCGGTGTGATGAAAGATTTTAACTTGATGGCGCTGTATTCTCCGATTCGACCATTTGCGCTTTTCCATCATTCCTCAAAAGCCTATAGCATTGAGAATTCTTATGTTGTGGTTCGGATTCAAGGCAATGGTGTGGCTGAAAAACTGCAACTTCTTGAAACCGAATGGCAAAAGTTCGCGCCCAATACACCCTTTGTTTATGAATTTCTGGATCAGAGCTTCCAGTCGCAATATGTCGCAGAGCAGCGTTTGGGTCGGGTTTTTACGGTCTTCTCACTATTGACTGTGTTTATCGCATGCATTGGCTTGCTGGGCCTGGCTGCATTTTCCGCAGAGCAGCGAACCAAAGAAATCGGGGTGCGCAAAGTGCTTGGTGCATCGGTATCAGAACTGGTCTTACTGCTTTCCAAAGAATTTACAAAATGGGTGATCCTCGCCAATGTCATCGCCTGGCCAATTGCATATTTTGCGATGAATCAATGGCTGCAGGATTTCGCCTATCGAATAAACATAACCTGGTCGACGTTCGTTATTTCGGGTGTGGTGGCGTTGGCCATTGCACTTATTACTGTGAGCGCGCATGCGATTCGGGCTGCAATGGCGAACCCAGTACAATCACTTAGATACGAATAAAGGGAAGCAGAATGTTTAAGAATTATTTCAAAATTGCCGTCCGCAGTCATCTAAGGCAAAAGACCTTTGCTTTTATCAACTTATTTGCGCTGGCTTTGGGTGTGGCTTGTGCAATTATTCTGGGATTATGGTGCTACAATGAATTAAGCTACGATAGTCATCATAAAAACTCGCAGCAAATTTGTCGAATTGCTGACAACATAATCAACGATGATGGCAGCTATGAAATGCTTGTGGCGGTTCCGGCTATGTGGGCGCCAACATTAAAGGAAGAGTTCCCTGAAGTTCTCAATTACGTACGATTCTATACCTACAATTCTGATAAAAAGACTAAATAGTGAGAACAATTTTTATGAGGCCAATTTCTATTGGGCGGACTCGACTGTTTTTTCTGTTTTTACTTTTCCGTTGTTGCAAGGTCATTTAAAAACTGCTCTTGTACGACCAAACACGGTTGTGATTTCACAATTGATGGCGAAAAAATATTTTGGTGATGAAGACCCAATTGGGAAACAGCTTACATACGTAAATCAGAATACTGTTTTCAATCTGCAGGTCACTGGGATTATGAAGGATGTCCCTCAAACCTCGCACTTCCATCCTGATTTTTTGGCGAGTTTGTCAACGTTTAAGCCAGGTACCTGGCACTACACATACGATCTTCCTACAAGTTGGGTAAGCCATTTTTACAGGTCGTACATTTTGCTTTCTGAGAAAGCAGACTACCGTGATGTTGAAGCAAGATTACCTGATTTTTTGCAAAAACATGCGGGCGAAGAGACAAGAGCGTTTAACCCCTTTTTGCAGCCACTTGAAGATATTCATCTACACTCAAACTTTATTAGGGAATTCGAACTCAACAGCGACATTAGCTACGTTTATATTTTTGGAACTGTCGCCCTGTTGATTCTTCTAATAGCTTCAATTAACTATATGAATCTTTCGACTGCCCGCGCCGCTCGTAGAGCAAAGGAAATTGGGCTTCGTAAAACGGTAGGGGGAAGCAGTTCTCAATTGATTCAGCAATTCTATGTTGAGGCATTTATCCTGTCGCTTTTGTCTTTTCTCTTAGCGTTATCGATCGCAAATCTTACGCTGCCCTGGATCAATCAATTATCCGGCAAGGAGCTTTCTCTGTCGATTTTTGCCAATGGTGAAGGTGTCCTGCTTTGCTTAGGTTTTTTGTTGTTACTCACCCTTTTTTCAGGAAGCTATCCTGCTTTGCTTCTATCTAGAATCCAACCTGCAGCGGTTTTTAAAGATACTTCGTTTGGTAGGGTCAACCGCATCGGACTACGAAGTGTTCTTGTAGTCACGCAGTTCGCCATTACGGCTTTCCTGATTATCGCCGCAATTGTAGTTTCTCAACAACTGCAATTTTTCCACAGCATAAGGCCCGCAACGAAAAAAGATGTGGTGCTGACCACACCTCTGCGCGATACGGAAGTGGCCAAAAAATACCAATCCTTTAAGAGTCTCCTGCTGCAGGATTCCAAAGTACTC
>SMXE01000232.1 GCA_004357015.1 Caldithrix sp. | reverse complement strand
CCTATCCATTCAGCCTGCCACGTCCTCAAACTCAACGTAGGCCACCGGCGCCACCCCAATTGCGCGATTTTCTGGCCTTTTTCCAAGTGGTACGTTATCGAAGCCGCCCCATAGTTAATCGAAGCAATTTGTGCTTGCATCATAACGTTGTTATTGCGTACATTAAAATGACATAATTGTTAAGTGAATATTCAAGAAAATTGGAGTCTCAAAAATGGAAACTATAGATGTAAGTAACATTCGACCCTTAACTGATTTTAGAAACAATATGAAAGAATACATTAAAGAACTAAATGAGAATAAAAAGCCTATCGTTTTGACCCAGCATGGCAAAAGCGCTGCAGTCTTACTTCATGCCGAGAAATTTCAAGAAATGCAAGACGAAATAGAGTTTATGCGTAAAGTTGCGCAAGGCCTCGAAGACTACAAAAGTAATCGCGTACATTCCTTTGAGGAAGCCTTTGACGCTGTTGACAAAATCATTGCAGCCGCTGAGAAACAATGAAAGTTGTTTTCTCGGCGAGAGCCAAAACTGATTTAGCTGAGTTCATCAAATTCATAGCTTCTGACAAACCGCAGGCGGCTCGCAAGTGGGCCGCCAACATCCGCCAATCTGTCTTGAAACTATCCGACTTTCCAAAGATGGGTCGAACCGTTCCAGAGTATGGTGATGAAACCATCCGCGAAATTATTAAAGGTCAGTATCGAGTCGTTTACAAGATCGACGACAAGCATGACACCATCGTCGTCGTTACCATTCATCATGCGAAGAGACCAATTCTTTAGCCACTACTTTGCCATAGCCACGTTGCGACCCTTCAGCCCGGAGCCAATCCATCACTTTTTTAACCCCGTCGATCCAAACCCACCCTCACCGCGAGTCGTATCTGACAGCTCCGCCACTTCCTCGAACTCAGCATAGGCCACCGGCGCCACCACCAATTGCGCGATCTTCTGGCCTTTTTCCACGCAGTAGGTCTCATTGCTCAGGTTGATCAAGATCACTTTGATTTCGCCGCGATACCCGAAGTCGATGGTGCCGGGGGTGTTGAGGACGGTCAGGCCGCTCTTGAGCGCCAGGCCGCTTTTGGGCCGCACCTGCAATTCGTAGCCGGCAGGAATTTCTGCAGTGAGGCCGGTGCCAATGGCTTTGCGCTCCATGGGCTGCAAGGTCGCATCTTCGGTGGCGAACAGGTCGGCGCCGGAGTCGCCAAAGTGGGCGTAGTGCGGCGTGTGGGCGTCGGGCGTCAGTTTCTTAATCTTAACCACGCAATTGTTTTGAGTCATGTGAGCGATTCCTTCAGGCAAAAGTTCAAAACAGCACGTTGATCACTTTCCGTACGTTACTCGTTTCCAGTATTCGAATCAGAAAAGCGAACAGGTTGACCAGCCAGCCGGGATTGCGCACGATGTTGGCGAGCAGGGCGATTTTCTCATCCTTCTCTGCAATCTTTGCTTGCTGTTCATCTTCCGGCAGGACCGCCAGCGCCGTGGCAAATTTCCAGGCCTCGTCGCGCGCTTTCTGCATGCTGAAGTTCATGATCGCCTCATCGCTGCGGCCGCCGACTTTATCGAGCAGCCCCATGGCGGGCGAAAGCGCGTTGATTTTGTCCTGCACCACGCCGAGCAGATCTGCCAGAATTTCGTTAATCTTATGAAAGTCAGATTTCAGAGAGGCGATGTTCTCGCCAGGATTGGTGCGGGCCGCGGCAATGCCGAGATCGAGATTGATGTGGGCGTTCATGCCGAGCAGCAAGTGTTGGATAATCAGCAGCCGCCAGCGCCTGGCAGAGGCAAGCGCGATTTGCCAGCTCCTCGTTGGTTCCCTACCGTTGCGATATTGCTCATAAGCCTCCAGGTAGCGATTGGCAAAAATGACATCAAGCCGTTCCATGCGCGCGCCGTCCTCGAAATCGCCGCCGGCGACGCCCTCCTGCACTTTGATGGTGACCTCGCGGTAGAGCGCAGGAAAATATCCCAGCCGGCTGTTTTCCTGTCGCGATTCATCAATGATTTCATCCAGCCGTTCCACCACTTGCTGAATGGTGGCGGGGAGTTGACGGACCCGTGTTTCGGACTCAGCCATGTTTTAGTGCCGTAAAGCGGCGAGTGCCAGACAAATCCAACCGGCCAGAAACGCCAGACCGCCCAGCGGCGTGATGGCGCCCAGCCAGCGGATGCCGGTCAGACTCAAAATATAAAGCGAGCCGGAAAAAATAACCACCCCGGCGACGAACAGCCAGCCGCTGGCAGTGGTGAGGGTGCCAGGCCATTTGACGCAGGCCCAGGCAACGGCCAGCAGAGCCAGCGCGTGGTACATCTGGTAACGGACGCCGACTTCGAAAATGTTAAGCATTTCTTCCGAAAGGCGGGTTTTTAGAGCGTGCGCCCCGAATGCGCCCAGCGCGACGCCGAGAAATGCAGTCAGTGCGCCCAGCGCGAAAAAGAATCGTTCCACTCATTCCTCTCTAAAGTAGGCATAAATTTTACCACAAAGGTCACAAAGAATATCTGACTGATGTGACAAGCAACTATTAATTAAAAGCAGGTGCTAAACCGACCGATCTGATTCTCTTTTTTCTTTGCATGCTTTATATCTGATTACTGCCCAAGGTCTATAAATTATTCAGGCAAACTACTCCCTCCTCACACCAACTGCCGCAGCACATACGGCAAAATGCCGCCGTGGTTGTAGTAATTTAGTTCTTCGGGAGTATCGATTCGGCAGGTTACAGAGAATGTTTTGTCTGAGCCGTCGTCATTTGTTGCCGTCACACTCAGCTCTTTGCCTGGCTGGAGATCATCCGCAATTCCGGAAATCGTGTAGGTTTCGAAGCCGGTCAGACCCAGCGATTCCCGTCCTTCTCCGGCCTTGAATTGCAGCGGCAGAACGCCCATGCCGATGAGGTTGCTGCGGTGAATGCGCTCAAAGCTCTCGACGATGACCGCCTCAACCCCCAGCAGCAGGGTGCCTTTGGCAGCCCAGTCGCGCGAGGAGCCAGTGCCGTATTCCTTGCCCGCGATAATCACAAGTGGCACGCCTTCCTCTTTGTACTGCATCGCAGCTTCATAAACAGAGGTGAGTTTTTTGTCCGGCAGATGAAGCGACCAGTTGCCCTCTTTGCCGGGCGTGAGCAGATTGCGCAGACGGATGTTGCCGAACGTGCCGCGCATCATGACCTCATGGTTGCCGCGCCGGGAGCCAAAAGAATTAAAATCCTTCGGCTCGATGCCCTTCTCGATCAGGTACTTGCCGGCAGGGCTGTCCACGGGAATGGCGCCCGCAGGGGAGATGTGGTCTGTGGTCACGGAATCGCCGACCATGACCAGAACGCGCGCGTCCTGAATGTCTTTCGGATCAGACGGCTCCGGCGTCAGTTCGTCGAAAAATGGCGGATTTTTTACATAGGTGGAATTCGGATCCCATTTGTACAGCTCGCCTGCCGGAATTTCAAGCGCCTGCCAGCGCGCGTCACCGGTAAACACTTCTGCGTACTGTTTTTGAAACATTTCTTTTTTGACGGAAGTCTGCACGGCCACCTGAACCTCCTTCAGACTCGGCCAGATATCCTTGAGGTAAACGGGTTCGCCATTCTTGTCTTCGCCGAGAGGTTCGTTGTACAGGTCGATATCCATCCTGCCCGCCAGGGCGTACGCTACCACCAGTGGTGGCGAAGCGAGGTAATTGGCGCGCGTATGCGGATTCACCCGGCCTTCGAAATTCCGGTTGCCACTCAGCACCGCGGCCGCAACCAGGTTGCCTTCTTTGATGCCGTTGGTGATGTACTCCGGCAGCGGCCCGCTGTTGCCGATGCAGGTGGTGCAGCCGTAGCCAACCAGATCAAAATTCAGTTCTTCCAGGTAGGGAGTCAAACCGGCGTGGTCGAGATAGTCCGTCACGACCTTGGAGCCGGGCGCGAGACTGGTCTTGACCCACGGCTTTGTTTTCAAGCCGCGCTCAACGGCATTTTTTGCCAGCAACCCGGCGCCGATCATCACCGAGGGGTTCGAGGTGTTGGTACAACTTGTGATCGCGGCAATGACGACGGAGCCGTTCTTCAGTTCAACCGTATGGCCGTTTTCGCGCACCTGCACGCTTTCCTTTGTGTCTTCCAACCGTAGCTCTTTGAGCGCCGCCGAAAACGCCGTTTTCGACTCCTTCAGTTTGATTCGATCCTGCGGCCGCTTGGGGCCGGCGATACTCGGCTCCACGGTTGACAAATCCAGCTCCAGTGTGGCGCTGTAAACCGGGTCAGGCATGGCGTCGGTTCTGAACAGACCCTGTTCTTTGGTGTATGCTTCCACCAGCGCGACCTGCTCCTCACTGCGGCCGGTGTAGCGGAGGTAGGTCAGGGTTTCGTCATCCACCGGAAAGAATCCGATGGTGGCGCCGTATTCGGGCGCCATGTTGGCGATGGTGGCGCGGTCCGCAAGACTCAGACTGCTGAGCCCGGGCCCGAAGTACTCCACAAATTTACCAACCACACCTTTCTGCCGCAGCATTTGCACGACCATCAACACCAGGTCCGTGGCAGTGGTGCCTTCAGTCAATTCGCCGGAAAATTTTAAGCCAATGACGTCCGGAATCAGCATGGAAATTGGTTGGCCCAGCATAGCAGCTTCCGCCTCGATGCCGCCGACGCCCCAGCCGACCACGCCAAGCCCGTTGATCATGGTGGTATGAGAATCTGTCCCAACCAGCGTGTCCGGGTAAGCGAGGGTCACGCCACCAACTTCAGATGCGAAAACCACCTTGGCGAGATACTCGAGATTCACCTGATGGCAGATGCCGGTTTCAGGCGGCACGACGCGAAAATTCCGGAAGGAATGCTGCCCCCAGCGCAGAAAGGCGTAGCGCTCCGTGTTGCGTTCATACTCCCGGTCCGTATTGAATTTCATGGCGTCGGCACTGCCGAACCGGTCCACCTGAATGGAGTGGTCGATGACCAGATCCGCAGGCACCTGCGGGTTGATTTTTTTCGGATCGCCGCCCAGTGCGTTCATGGCTTCACGCATGGCCGCCAGATCAACCACAGCGGGAACGCCGGTGAAATCCTGCATCAAAACGCGGGCCGGTGTAAAGGCGATCTCCCGGTCCGATTTCCGCGTGGGATCCCAGTTTGCGACGGCCTCTATGTCTTCTTTCCGGACGAATTTGTCATCTTCTTTTCTCAGCAGATTTTCCAGTAACACCTTCATAGAAAATGGCAAGCTGCCGACGTTGCCGATCCCGGCCTTTTCCAACACACTTAGCCGGAACATCTCATAAGATCGCGATCCGACATCCAGTTTTCCACGGCTATTAAAGCTGTTTACAGCATTTGCATCCATGACGACTCCTCTACTTGTGACCGGTTCTGACAGCAGAACCTCGCTAATGAAACAGACATCGTTCAAACACTAATTATAGTGAAATGTTCGGCGGAAATCAACAACTTTGGGAGAAGGGAGACGTGGTGCTCAGTGTGAAATTATCAGGCCCTGCCAAAATCCCCAAAAAGGCACATCGTTCCCTCGGCCTGTTTGGAGTGCTCACTGCGTCAGCGCCGGCGCATGCAAAACATAGCCGCTTTTTTCCATGCGGTAGTGCCGCTGCAGGTTGATCTGGCTGGCGGATAGGATGGCGGTAAAGCCGAAGCGGGTACGGATGTCATCGATGGCCGCCTCGAGATGCTGGCGCCGGGTGGTCTCGCTGAACAGTTCGCCCTGCCAGTTTTCCCACTCGATTTTGGACACCACCAACCCCACGCGTCGCACCCGCAGCCGGCGAAACGGCGTTTCGTCCAGCAGAATTTTCACCATGCGGTAGAGCGTGTCGGTGCTGTCCGTGGCCTCGGGCAGGCTGCGCGCTTTGATGTAGCGCTTGTGGTCGGAGTACTCGACTTTCACCGAGACGGTCTGGCCGGTGAGCGCATCCTCGCGTAGCTTCTTGCCGATGCGTTCGGTGAGATAGTGCAGCACCTCGTACACCAGGTCCCGATCGCTCACGTCCTCCTCGAAGCCGGTCTCGCGGCTGATCTGTTTGGGGAGGATGCGCTGTTTGACCTCGCGCAGGTCGATGCCGTTGGCAAGCTGCCAGAATTTTGTGCCGTTGGCGCCGAACCGCTGCAACAGCACGGTCTTCGGCATAGCGGCCAATTGGCCGATGGTGAAAACGCCCAGGTCGTTCAGCCGCTGCTTCGCCATCGGGCCGATGCCCGGCAGCTCCTCGATGGGCAACGGATGCAGAAATGCCACCTCTGTGCCCGGCGGCACCGTGGTGATGCCGGCCGGTTTGTTGCGCCCGGACGCGATGCGAGCGATGACTTTGTTCGTGCCGATGCCACAGGACATGGTGATCCCAACCGCAGCGTAAATCCGCAGCTGAATGATGCGCGCGATCTCCGCCGGCGTTTTCTTGTGGACTTTCAAAGTGCCGGTCAAATCAAGATAAGCGTCGTCTAACGAAGTCATCTCGATGACGGGCGTGAACTGGTAGTAGATATCCTGAAAAACCCTGGAGACCGCTTTGTAGTGCTCGAAATTGCCTTTGAGGAAAACGGCGTCCGGCACGAGCT
>SMXE01000231.1 GCA_004357015.1 Caldithrix sp. | reverse complement strand
CAAAGCCTCCCTTAACCAAGTGCGATCGGGTTACCTGGCTGAGCACATCTGTCTTAATAGTGAAAACTTCGGTCAAGTGTCTCGACCAGGTACCAGATCCATTCCAACCTGTTCTCCAAAAGCCCGCAAGTCCGGGGATAACAGCGGTAAATTCATCATCAAAAAATTCATCATCGCCATCGCCTCGCAGGTCGACTGGATCGATGCCGGGGATATCCCCGAATCGCTCCTCCTGAGCCTGAAGATTGCCATCGACTGCTTCTAATCCCTGGATGCGATTGTTCATAAATTCCGGGGTCAACCGGATGCCGTTTCTCATGCCGGGGTATTGCAGCCGATTATTTCGCGTGTATGCGAATTTGGCCTCATAAAATGTGCTTGGGCTAAGGGTATGGGTCCAGCTAAACACCGTACTGGAATTGGTAGCCTCAAACTGCTGTGTGTGGTCCGGCTGAAACTTGAACGTATGTCGATAATCATCACCCCAGGACTTTGATCCGACAAAAGTCACACTCGCCCGGTAATTAGCGCCGGGCACGTAATTCAAAACTGCGCTGTAGTTCAGAGCGTTGCTAAATCGTCCGCCCCAATCGAATAAACCGAGAAAGGAACTGACAAAGGGATGATCGACTTTACCAGAGTTGGAGAAAGTAGTCGCATCTGCTTCTCCCGCTTGCTGGGGCGTCTGATCGGGATCCGCGGAGGCGTCAAAATTTTCCGTGAAAGTTGTCAAAGTCGCGCTTTGGTCTTCATTTGGCAGGTAGCCATCGGATCTGTTGGCGGTAGCGGATACGAAAAACTTGAGCTTATCTCCTATTAACGGGACCGGACCCCCAAAATTCATTTCCCAGCGATCGCTGTGAAATGAATTTGCGCGCAGACCGGTGCCTTTGGGCTTAAGATATGCCTCCGGATCTACCGAGAATGGATCTTCAGCGTTCAAAAGAATATCTGACGGAAAGTCGCCGCTGCCGAAATTATCGGTAAAATAAGCAATTCTACCAGAGTAATAAGAGCGACCGCCACGCGGTACAATATTAACGAGTCCCGACTGAACGTTACCGTATTCAGCATTAAACCCGCCGGTCTGCAGCTCGATTTCATCAATGGCGTACTTATTGACATCTATGACTTCATTATTGAATAGTGGATCATTAACAGCGATACCATCGATCAGATAAACCGTTTCACCCGATCGACCGCCGCGAACATGAAGTTCTTCCCCTTCGCCGATCACGCCTGGCATCAATCGAATTGCATCAGTAACGGAGTTCACGCCTGGTATATCTTCGATTTCATCGGCTGTAACCCGGAAAGAAGATGACGTCAAATCCTTGATCACCAATGGCCGCTCGGCCGTCGTTGTAATTTCCTCGCCTTCGATAACTGTCGCTTCCAGGCTGAAATTTTGGGTGGTGGTCAAATCTACACTTACCATGACATTTGTATGAATGATTCTTTTATACCCGATCATGGTAATTTCGAGGATGTAAGTACCCGGAGGCATGCGCAGAATCGTGTAATAACCCTCGATATCAGTCGCGGCACCGAAAGTGGTACCTTGCACAACCACATTTGCTCCGGGTAACGGGTCACCGGTTTGAGCGTCCAGTAACCGACCGGCAATCTTACCCGTCGTGCCGGGGAATACTTCAGCCGGCAGATAAAGAATCAATGCCAGCAGCATCACTATAAGGGCGCTTTGCTGAAATGGTTTTTTCACGTTCATAGCATTTACTCCTTGCTGAGATTAATTTTGTCTTTCAATACATTTAGAGTTATTGTCCCATTTCTCTCATAATTTCCTGAGTCAACGTTCTGGAATCGATCTGACTGGCCTTTGCTGCTACATTTTCAAACAGAGGAAAGGTCATGAATACCAGGGTTGTACTTGTTCCGCCAGACGGAAAACGCAGCGCGACATCCCCGATTGGGTCGCCCAATCCGCCTTTGCCTTCATAGATAATCTCCGCACCTGTTCCGGCCACGATTTCCTCAACGTCGCCAGATTGTGCTTGTATTGCTATGCGTGGAAAATTTGCCGGGTCGCCTAAAACATCATCGGCGAAGGTAAATTGTAGATCTCCAGAAAACTCACCGGCTCGCGACCATGTGCGCCCTGCGTCAGTGGTAGAATCGCCTGTTGCCGGTGCCAGGTGGAGATAGACCGCCTCAAAACTCGCAGGGTCGGCGACACCGCTTGCCAGGCCGGTTAGGTCTTCCATAATCCCCTGGCCCATAACCCAAAGTTTGCCGCCGCCATCCACGAAATCTGAGAGCTGAACAGCCGATCCGGGAAAATCGGTGCCAATTGCCGCCCACCAGGCAGATCCACCCGCGCTGTAAAGAATGGCCACTTCAAAAACCGACAAATCTCCGATCGTAGGTATGCCTTGAGCTGCCACGTCCCAGGTCGCAAAAGCGAACCCTTGCAGAAGATCCGCATAAAACTGATCTTCGTCGAGTTCATCCAGTGGATTCCCTTGTGGCTTGTCATCGACCACAACAATAGTGGCATTTTTCACTTCGTAGTCGAATGTTGTCGATGAAGTCTCTCCGCCATTGTCAATTGCCTCCAGTGTAAATGTATATGTTCCCGGTGTGCCCGGTACTGCAAAACCAGCGGTGTTTGCCATATTAAATTCATTAAACCCTTGCGTGCCGCCAGAATCCCAGCGATAGCCGACAACCTCGCCAAATCTGTCCACATCTTGCCCGCTCCAGCGCACAAAAGCAGTTGCTCCTGGTGAGTATGCGGGTGTTACGCCACTGCCGCCTGAAGATGCGCTACCACGTGCCCCCGTAATCGTAACCGTAGGAGGTCCGAGGTTGGCTCCTACACTGAAGGTCCTGGAATCGCTGCTGCTTTCGGAGCCAGCTCTGGCAGTTACCGTAAAGGTGTAACTGCCTTCGGATTGCCCCGGATAACCCTTCGAAACTTCAGTAGTGGTGATCGCTGATGCGTCTACTCCTGTCAGTTGAATCTCATAGGTTATGTCTCCACCACCACCCTGGGCTCGCCATTCGAAAGTGAAGAATTCATTATTTAAAAGAGTGCTGCCTTCCTTCGGTCCGGCGATGATCTCAAGCACCAGGTTCTGTACAAACCGTGTCAAAGTGGGATCATCCTCGGCACAGGATAGAAAAAGAGCACCCAATAACAAACCCGAAATCAAAAATATTGTTAGGAGCTTTTTCAACATTTTCAGTCCTCCTTAATGAGTGACCTGTAGATTTACTTGATTTATAATTCTGGGTCCTCGTTAATTCTTAACTTCTCCAAAACGATCGCCGCAAACAAAGTCGCCAAACTTGACGATTCCAGTTGACTTTTGATCCATGAAGCCCATAGAAACACCGACCCAGAGACCCCAGTTGCCTTTGGCGCCCTGAGTTTCAGTAGCAATACGAAAACCGCCAAATGAACCTCCTTCGAAAACATTCGCAAACAGAACTCGAAGTGAGGTCGGAGCCACATTTGTGGTAATCTCCCAACTGCGGTTTGTTGTGCCAGGGAGGATAGGGACAACATCGGCGCCGGTCAGAAACGCGAAGGCATCGCTGTTATTGCCTTCCGCCGCCTGAAAACCCTCCAGACTCATAAGGCTGGTGCCAAAACCGTTAAATACCGTTGGCGTCCCCAGCACGTCTTTCAGAACTTGTCCAAAGTCCGTCGACTGATAGCCGGTAATCATCAAGTTTCCACCGGCCTGAAAATAGGCGGCTAGCAATGCTGAAATGTTGTCCAGCGCATAACCACCATCCGTCATTGCGACTACACTGGAGTATTGGGCCAGATCATCTGGTCCGGGCAAAGATGTTGTATTGATGGCTCCCGGAAAACGATTGCCCCCTGACAACCGATCAACATCCCAAACGCTCACCTGACTAAAATTCTGAAAGAAACCATCCAGGACCTGCTGGTCCACATCCGGCTCACTTGCATAAACTGATGTATTTGGGTTAAAACTCATGTTGTCTATGAAGAGAATGCCCTGGGTTGGCGCAAAAAGGGCAACGTCAAAACTCACCTCGAGGGGGTCCGAAATATTGCCTTCAAGTTCAACCGCACGGACCCGGAATGTATGTGGACCGGCATCCTGTTCGGGTAGTGCAATGCTTGTGGCAGTCGTATCGGTGAAATTTACCGGGTCATCTATTGAGAATTGGTATGTATCAATAACACCGGAGTAGTGGGCAACTGCAGTATTCCATGCAAACGGAATATCTGCACCCGTAAACCAGCCGCCACCCGGGGGCGGCCCGTCTGCCTGTGTTACAATGGGTTTGAAACCGGTTGTGGCAAAAAAGCTTCGTGTTTCCGGAGTCGCGTCCTCTGCGCCCAGGTTGTCGACACTGCGGGCAGAGACCGCGTGGTTCCCGATTGATAACAAATTACCGAGAGCAGCAGAGAACTCTATTACAGCTTTGCCGTCGGCATCCGCGGTCAATGTCATTTCCGCGCCTCCATCCAGGGAGTATATGAAACTCGAAATTTCCCCATCCTCATCGGATCCGCTAACGATAAATCTTACTCCAAGTCCGGTTGTCGTACCATTTCCCGGTCCCGAAGCGAAAGCCGTCGTTGGTTTGGCATTCGCTTCGATTTCAGCCAAAGTAAATTCGGCTGTCGCCGGGGTCGGGTCCTCAGCTCCCTGATCATCTTTTGAGCGGACTGACACTGTGTTCACTGCAGTTTCAGAATCGAAATCCAATGTGTCTGAGCGATTCGTTTTAGTTGAATAAGCTGACCATGGACCGTTGTTAATTCTGACTTGAAAGCTGTCGACCTTTCCATCCAGGTCAACCCCTGTGAACTCGATCGAGTATATAAACTGCGTCAAGTTTACAAACGCGCCGGTGGAATCGGTTTCGAGCGGTACTTTCTCGAGTGATTTCTTGGTAATGAACGTATCGGGGGGATCATTCTGTTCACCGGGCTTGGTGGGACCCTTTCCGCAACTCCAGAGAATAGCGAACAAAATGAGGAGACATGTTACCATCAACTGAGGATAGAAACGATGAGAAATCATTTGGTCCCTCCTTGAGTATTGTTAAATGAAGATTCTTTTAAATCTGAAAGAAAAATGCTAAAACTTGAACCTAAACTTCAACAGCAAGGGACGTCTATTCAACAAAAGTCTGATTCAAAAAAAAATTGAATCGCTAACCAAAGAATTGAGGAATGAAGTTTACGAAGTTGTCCCCTTTATTTTTTTGGTTAAGTTTTTGCAATCTTTGTGCCATGCAAAGAAGAAAAGTTCTTTAACTCTAATGAATAAAATTAGCTAGCAAAGGAAGCTTAGCCACGGAAAGGCGTCTATTCTGTGCAAGTTTTTGCATTGATGGCGCAAACGTTT
>SMXE01000230.1 GCA_004357015.1 Caldithrix sp. | reverse complement strand
CTCTCCGCTTGATCCTCGTCATTTTCTTGCAGCGCAGCGACCAGGTTGCCAAGGTCTTCAGAAACCGCGTTTTCCATCCACTTAAGGTCATCTTCCCATTTCCCGGCGACAAGTCTTTTTGGGTGTTCCACGGCGAGCTCATAAATGTTTTTCGTGTAATCCCCGATTCGCTCAATATCACTGATCACGCTCACGAGTGTGAGACCTATGCTGAGTTCATCGGCGCCAGAAACCGCAAGATGGGTCAAAACTTTCTTTCTTACGTCTTGCTCAAGCCTGTTGATTTCAAGGTCGGTTTGATAGATGTCAATTTCGACCTCGGTTGTATCTTGCTGACGCAATGACTTTACTGATGCGTCGAACATTCTCTTGTCGATGGCGATCATCTCCAACGCCATCTCAATAGATTCTTGCAGCAAATTTTTTCGACTGAAAATTTCTTGCAGAAACTTTAACATATCTCACCTCGCAAAATAGATGAAGATGAAAGGCAGAACAAAGAAAACTATTAGAATATAAGCGACGGGGAGCAGACGATTCTTGATCGCCAGTTCTGCCAGTTTGGTGGCCATTGTTATTGGAATTTTTTTCAGAGGCCAAACCAAAATGACACCAAAAACATTGAACATGAAGTGCGCAAAAGCCACAGTCACCGCGCCGATACTACCCGTGGCCAGCGAGGCCAGCATGGCGGTAATGGTGGTGCCGATATTGGCGCCAAGCGTATACGGAAACAATTGCTGCAACGTGATGATTCCCGCGCCGATCAGCGGAATGGCGATAGATGTTGTAATTGAGCTGCTTTGTACGAGAACTGTCATCACGATACCAAATATAAAACTGCGCGCAGCCGTCTTGAAAATGTATTCATCAAACAGCGATTCCATGCGCCCCAACAGCAAAGTCTTCAGAACGACCGTCAAATAACGTAGCGCAAAGAACATGAAGAGAAACGACAAGACCAGAATGATAACCGGAGAACTGCCGGTCAAAGTTTCTATGAGACCGATGACCGGCTTGGTAATCACCTTGATGGGACTGACCGTCTTCAAGCCGCCAACCGCCTGGAACACATCCGCCAGTTTATGTGCGACGATGCCGAGAAAATTGGTCGACAACTGCAGCGGAAACAGAATAGCAACCGTGATCAGATTGAAAAAGTCATGTACGGTTGAGCCGGCAAACGCCCGCTTGAACTCATTTTTGTTTGAAATGTGCCCTAACGAAACAATGGTATTGGTGATGCTCGTACCGATGTTGCTGCCCATGATGATGGGGATGGCGTTGCCGATTGTGAGGGCATTGGCACCAACCAGTCCGACCACCAAAGAAGTGGTGGTTGAGGAACTCTGGATCACACTCGTGGCGAGGATACCGATCAACAGGCCCACAAACGGGTTGGAGGTCGTGGCAATTAGTTGCTCGGCAAATCCTTTTCCGAACAGTTTGAAGGCCGCACCCATCATGGAAATGCTGAGAATAAAGAGATAAAGCAGCCCTATAAAAGCAAAAATTTTGAGTAGAACTTTGGGTTGATCGGATTTCATATCCTCTCCGCCGCCTTCCAATACACCGCCGTTGATTGGCCAAGTATAAAGCAGAAAAAGGAAAAAGTCAAACGAAGAATAAGCGCGCGCCGGTGAATGGAGAAGTGCCTTTGGGAGACGTAACAAAGCGAGAAAGAAAGGACGGCCGCACGCAATCTCCTATCTTGTCCATGTGGAGCCGCAGCAGTGAGAGGGATGAGCGTCCAAATATGCTGGCACTGGTTTTCATGGGGCATACCTTTCAATTTCAAGAACAGTGAATGAAAGAATTGCTCCGAGTGCTCAGATGAAAATAATGGATGATGAAAAAGGCTTTGTAGAAAGAGAAGGTCTGGGTGTTTCACTCCTGATGACCTAATTTCTCCAGGGCCTGCTCAACAGTCCCAAAAATATCAAAAATCTGATGCAGATTTGTCATCTTCAAAAGACTTTGCACGGGCGACTGGATATTTGACAACGCCATGTTGCCATCCTTTTTTTTCAGTGAGGACAACGATGCGATCAATTCTCCCAGTCCGGTGCTGTCAATCCAATTGACTTTGGATAGATCAAGCACAACTCTTACAATGCCGCGCGCCATCAAATCGTGGATCTTGTCTTGCACCTTTCCCTTTCCTTCGATGCCGGAAAGTTTGCCCTCAATCATGCAAACAGCCACCGTGGCATCGTTCGCAGTTTTTTCTATGATCTTAATCATGGAACCAGAATCCTTTTCGTTTTTACGATTTCTACAACAACTCCGCTTCTCTAAGCAGACCTTCAATCTCCAACTTAACCTTCGCAGCCGGTGGCAGAAGCGGCCGCCTCGGCTCGCCACCGCATTGACCCCGGATATCCATTGCTGCCTTTATCCCAGGCACCCCATGCTTGCCAACGATGGCTGTGGCCAAAGGCAAAAGACGAAGAAAAATTTCCCGAGCTTCGTCGTAAGATTGCCGGCGGACCAGATTATACACTTCAACACATTCGCGGGCCGCAAAATTGCACAATGCCAATATAGCGCCGCCTGCACCTGCCGACAGCCCGGCCAAGAACACGCCGGCATTGCCTATCAGCAATTCGAACTCCGGCGATATATTCCCGGACAGGGTGGCAAGTTTGACCAAATCATCAGCACTCTCCTTCATAGCGCAAATATTTTCATGCCGCGCCAGATCGGCGACGACATCCGGCGAGATATCCAGGTCAGTAAACTTAGGCACATTATATACGATGACCGGCACAGGAGATTCATCGGCGACTGTCAAAAAGTGCGCACGCAGACAATCAGGAGTCATTTGTGCCTTAAAGTAACTCGGCGTTATGACAAGCGCATAATCTGCCCCGAGGTCTGCCGCCGCCTTCGTGGAACGGATGGTCGCCTCGGTAGCTTCGCATCCCGTACCGACGATCAATGACTGATCCGGCGCACATTCGCGTGCAAGCTGAATCAGCGCGGCGCGTTCACTTTCCGTCAAGAGCGCGGCCTCTCCCGTTGATCCGAGAATGACATATCCGGACAGGCCAGTTGATGTCCAGAAATCAATGTTCCTTCTGAATCCGTCCACCGCGATCCCGCCACCAGTGAACGGCGTAACAACGGGACAAAAAATGCCTTTCAATGACATCGTTTTTGTGTAGGGGCGTCAGTCAACCGGAATATGCCGGATAGTACATAAGAACAAGTGCATAAAGATAAAACTTGGCGGGATGGAATCTCTCTAAATATAAGAAAACAACAAAACAATACAAGTGAAATCTATCTACTCCCACTTGCTCGAGTTGACGTGTTCCGTGGAATCTTTTTGGCAAAATCCGTCAAGCGTCATCCGGAGCTCATTTCTCACAATTTTAAATCCTTCTCGCAGGGCGAAAGCATACGCTTTGTGGTAACGGGTCGGGATGCGCAAGTAAAGTCGAGGCAACTTTTCTGCTCCGGCCCAGTTCACGATGCCGGCAAGTACAATCGGCAACATGTCGGGCTCCCGCCCGGGGACGATCTGCAGAACATTTACTTTCAAGAACCGCCTCTCCTCCTCGACCGAATAATTCTCCGTGTGAGCAAAAACAAACGCCATCACGGTCTCATCCTTCAAAAAAAGGATAGCATCACCAAATTGAAATTTCCATCCGAGTTGAATCTCCGCGCGATAGTCGAGGCCGGATTCCAATTCCTCAGCCACTTTCGCTATCCGTGTTAAGAACCGAGGCTTTTGTGTGCGGGAAAGAGCGCCGTAACGCAACACGCGGATATCGCCGGGCATAACGTTCTGGTTACCGGCTTCTGTCCGGCGTATCATGTCAACGGTGGGCTGTTGCGGCACGAACCCCATCCGCGAATAAAATGCCAAATTGTAAGTCGATTGCGCGGCAAGCTCCAGCCCGATAGTGGTTGCGCCACCCGCCTGCAGACTTTCGACCGCAGCGGCCACAATTTGCTTGCCGAGTCCTTTCCCTTGTTCAGCAGGCAGCACGCCCAAAGGTCCCAGCCATCCAACAGAACCCCAGAGCCGTGAAAAGCAAAATGCGACGATACGGCCGGACTTTTCAGCAACAAATGCCCCTTGCGGGTTCGCTGCCCGGTACATTTCAATGAACGATTTGCGACACAGGGGGATGCGGGTGGCCTGCCCTTCTTCCTTGGTGCGCGCGAGCGTGAAGGACTTTGACAGGAGCAGGTTCACTTGGTCAAGATCGGCCTGTAACATGCGCCTGAGATCTGCCATCACGCCTCCATCGCGAAAACAAATTAGGGGGAATCCGCACAAAGGTCAAAAAGTTCAGCAAAATTCCAGCGCAATTTCGTTTAGAATGTCGAGCGCCTGGTCGAGTTTCGCGTCAGCAACCGCAAATGAAATCCTGAAGTGCGAATTCCGCTCCGAGAACACGTTCCCGGGGATGATGAAGACTTTGCGTTCAATCGCCCTTGTCACAAAGGCGTCCGCATCGCCGCCGGGAGCTTTGGGGAAAAGGTAAAACGCGCCACCGGGCTTGACGATCTCAAAACGGTCTCCGAGCGCATCATAAACCTTGTCCCTGCGGGCACGATATCGATCGACGTACGGGCGCATGTCAAAGTCCACCGCCAGCACCGCAGCCTTTTGTGCAATGGAGTTCGCACAAACATATGAATATTGCTGAAAAGTCGCCATGGCATCTATCAACACTTTGGGGCCGTAAGCATAGCCAAGCCGCCAACCTGTCATGCCGGCCGTCTTCGAGAAGCCGCTGATGACAATCGCACCGTTAGCCACGTTGCCCATGCTGACAAACGAATCGTCGTACACGAACTTGTCGTAGATTTCGTCGGAAACAATGTGCAGGCTGTATTGCCGGGCAATATCGGCAACCAGTTGTAGCTCGTCCGGACTGTACGTAACCCCGGTGGGATTATTGGGATGGTTGATGACGATAGCCCGAGTTCGCTCAGTGATGAGCGGCACAATCGCGTCTTCCCGCAAAGTAAAGTCAGGGTAGGTGTCGATCAACTTCGGGATACCACCGCACATAATGACCACGTTGGCGTAGGCCACGAAATATGGGTCGGCGATCAACACCTCATCACCGGGTCCTGCCACAGCCAGAATCGCCAGATAGAAGGCCCCGGTAGCGCCAGCCGTAATGAGAACGTCCTCAAACTTGCATTGTCTTTCTTCGAGATGTTGCGTCAACTTTTCGCGCAACTCCGGAATCCCCCGGGTCGAAACATAGCGGTTGAAACCACCATGAATCGAGGAAATTGCTTCCTCTTTTATCGGTCCTGGAACATCGAAATCCGGGTCACCGATGGATAAATTCATGCCATCCGGATTGGCGCAGGCAATATCGAATATACGGCGAATCCCGGAAGGCCTTATCTCCTGAACTCTGCGTGACAATCTTTTTCCGTGCGTCAAATCAGATGCCTTTCATTCGCTCTAAGCGCAAGTTGCTTGATCAATTTCTCCCTTGTCCTAACGTGGCAAAGCCGCACCGTAAAACAGCAAACGTACTGAACAAGCGCTACTAAGCGTCAACTTATTTCAGGACGACACAAAAAGAATTCAGTTTGTAATATAAGAGGCAGGCCCTAATAAACAAGCAAAATTCCCGCTGTACTTATCGTTGTGGTATTGAGAAACGGTGCTACGGCTCAACCCTGAAAGTAAGCGGATCTGCCTGACGCAGCATGGGCAGATTTATATATGATTCACCGAGTATGAGAACATCAATGCCGAGGCTCTCGATCAGCGCCTCGGGTACTTGTTGATCCTGAATCAGGAGATACGGGATGATTTCATACTCTCCCGGCTCGAGATCATCGGGGAAGATCGGCACAACCAGTGTCCGTACTACCGGCACGCTATCGATGGTATCGATGTCACTTGCCACAAAACCGGCAATCGCGGAACCGAATATTTTTGTTTCATTGGTAGCAACGTTTCTAAAAAGCAGGGGGCTAATAGTCGGGCCAACTTTTCTTGGAAAGAACACGATGACCGAATCGCGCACAGCTTGCAGTGTCACATTCACTCGTACGAGGAAATCTGTCTTGCCAGCGGTGACGTTTATGTCAGAATTTCTCACTGAATAAGGTTGCATGGATGTCCCAATTCGCAGGCGCTGCGACAGCGTTTTGGGAATTCTGAGCTCACCATCCGCATCAATTTGATCAGTCGAGTAGACAAGAACACCGCTGATCACCTGAACCGGAGTGACAGCCAATCGAAAATTTGCCATGAAATAATAGATGTTGAAGGCGCCTGATACACCTCTGCCGCCGGATTGCGCCAGCGGTGGCGGCAACACAAATTCGAACCTTCCATCGGCAGCCGTTTTCTGACCCAGGTTAAAGCCCTCAAGCCAGACATATACGCCAGCGGGCGGCATCATGCGAGCGTCCAACCTCACTTCACCCAGCAGACGGCGCCTTGGGGCAGCGATGTCAGTGCCGCCGCCAACCGGATTTGACTCACATGCAACAAGCCCCAAATAACCGATAACGAGAATGGAGAAAACCGTTCGAAACATGCCAGTAATTACCTCATAAATTGGAAATGGAAAAAGAATCAAAAGGGAAGAACCGAATCAATGAACTGCTTCACAGGCCGAAACGGCGCAGACGGATGTTAGTTTGGCGCTTCAGCAGGCAGCACAGTCATCAAACTGCGCTGACGGACAAACGGGATGTCAAGATAGTCGGGGCTTAACGCTCTCATATCAACCCTGATATTATTGGCAAGCTCGCGGGGAATGCCGTCTTGCAGAACGAACAGAAAGGGCACCGCCTCGTAACTCCCGACGGGGAAATCCTGCGTAGCAGCAGTCACCACCCTGATGAGTTCAACCGGTCCGTCATTGGTGACTTTCAAGGTGTCTCCGACGGGAAGACCGGCATGTGTTGACGAAAAAATGAGAATTTCGCCTGTATCGCGGTTGTGAAAGAGAATGGGATTCAGGAAACCGTTCACGACGCCGGGCATGTAGACGAATGCTGTATCAGAACGCAAGGTGCTAAACTGAAACTTGGCTATAACGCTAATCGTCTCATCACGCCTGACAGACTCCGGGAACATGCTGGACCTGATGTTGAGGATTTGCACCAGATGGCGCGGCAAGACAAGCTCCCCGGCGCTGTTGATGTCACCTGTCGAATACAAAAACTCGCCATTCTGCACAAACACCGCAACGGAATCCAACTCATAATTCGCCATGTAAAAGTAGAGCCTGAACGCGCCACTCAGGCCACCTCCCGGTTGCGCTGCCGGCGGCGGCAGAATAAAGCTGAAACGTCCGTCCGCGTCCGTGGTGGTGTCGAAGTCGAAACCCTCCAACCAGACAAAAACACCTTCCGGGTTTGAGTTGTTGGCAAGGCGTACCTCCCCCTTCAATTCACGTTTTCCAAATGAGATCTCATCCTCACCAATTGGATTGCTGGTGCAACTGTTCATGATGAGCGCAAGGCTGAGGAGGCTCAGCAAAGCCAGGACAAGATTAAGGGGACTGTATGACGTTCGGGAGCGAAGAAGTGAATTTCCCATCTGCATTTCTGTCTCAATACTGGGCGCCGATTGTCAGATAAAACCGGCGGTCTCGAATCGCCAAACCCACCAGTTGCTCATCGTGGTCCAGGAGATTTCTGCCAGAGAAGTTTGCAAAGACCTTCACCTTAGAAATTTCAAAGGTCTTGCTCACGTGAACATCAATGTCAGAGATAGCATCGAGCTCGGCCGAACCGAACTCCCCGTTCGGAAACCGCAACCAGCCCGTTTGTTCACTTTCATGAAACCATAGCAGTTGGAACGCATATCCGGCTCGATCCACGTTCACACTGACAGTTCGCTTGCTATCTGACTTGAATGGGAACAGCGCTTTGTCATTAATTGAATATTTTGCTATGCCGAGGTCAACGGATACCATCTTCTGAAAAAGAAACACCTTCCAGGTGCCTTCAAATCCGGAAATCTGTGCATTCTGAACATTGTCATAGAACGTCACAGGTATTCCCGGTGTATTAAATTCGCGAAACTTGTTGTCGTAATGATTCTGGAAGAACGTGGCTGAGGCTTCCCAACCATAAATGCTGGCATGCTCCCGGGTATCCTTGCCCACGCTAACGCCGATTTCAACACTGCGGTTCTTTTCCGGCTCAAGGTTTGGTGTCGTTGCCCTTGAATCGAACAGGGAAGGTGAGCTGATTTGTTGAAAAAGCGTCGGAAATTTCGTATTCTTGCCAAAATTGAGATAGCTATTGAAAGACAGGTCATCGCGATAGCCGGACAACTGAATAGCGAACTTAAACATCGTCTCACGCCAGGCATTGCTGTCAAAGGCGCCAACCGGGCTGTCCCCGGTGATGGAATCATCACCACGAAGGACAACATCATTCTGGCTGTCATCCACCCTATCGTGTCTGACACTGACGTCCACATCCATGTTTTGAAAAAAGTCTGAACCTGTATCGCCGTGGTATTTCAGGATAGCGGCAAATCCGTGATGTTTTCGCTTCAGAGTCGCCCCTTCCAAACCAACCTGCAGTTCGTTCAGGCCTCTCCGGATGTCAAGAAAATCTAATTCGCTGTCTTGAAATTGGTATGCAAACAGCAAATCGAACTCAGTTGCGCTGAACCGCTTGTGCGCGTTAAAAATGTAGGCACGGTCATCAATTTCCCGATTTGTGAGTCCCTGCGTGTCAGGAGTAAATTTCTGTTTTTCGTCCAGGTCCTTGTAAGATGCAGAGATATCAAAGTTGTCCAGCCCGAACAAGGCGCCGCTATACTTAAGGGATAAAAGTCCATTGGTATTGTCAAGACTTTCGACGTCACGCTGGTTGTCGTATTCAAGATCGGTGTAAAGCCACATCGCGCTAATGGTCCCTTTCGCTTTGCCGAGGCTGCCGGTACCGATATCATAATTCAAGTTAGCAGTGTGATTAAGCGACGTGTTTTCGAGTTTGGTCTGGTCGGAAGGCATACCGCTAAAATTACGTTCCTGCCCACCACGGTTAATACTGTAGGTGCCGTATAGGCGGCCAAATCGTTTATAGAGATGCAGTCCCCAATTACCGGAACGGTAGGTGCCGAACCGCTGCTGAAACCTGATTGTATAGTCCTGCTCTGTTTTCGGCACGATATTGATGACGCCGGAAAAAGCCTCTGGGCCGTAAAGCGTGGTGTTGCTGCCTTTGATGATTTCAAAGCGCTCTACATCTTCCAGGTTGATGAGTGAAAGGTCAAAGATATTATTGTAGGCATTGTTCATTTTTATGCCGTTATACAGCACAACCACCTCATCTGAATTGCCACCCCGGATGGTGACAGTTTTTGTTCCGCTCAAGCTCTCATCTACTTGCAGGCTGTGGTCGATTCTCAGCAGGTCTCCGGCATCAACATAACCGCGAATATCATAGTTGCGTGCTTCGATCACCGAAACGGTCTGCGGCAGATCCTTCACTTCAATCTCGAGTTTGCGAAGGCCTTCGCCCTCAATCTGAACTGATTGCAAGGGAATCACGCGGGGTTGCAGGCCAACACGGCTCACGTCACGGAGCTCGCCAACAGTCATCTGTTTTTCAAAGTAAGCGATGTGTCGAAACAGGATGACCAGATCGTCGGTTGCACCAGGAACGGCCAAAACAAATCTGCCGGCCTGGTCCGTGGCGGTTCCAAGTTTTGTGTCTTTGACAAAAACATTAACAGCACGAATCTCATGATGTGTGTTCTGGTCGCGAACAATTCCGGTTAGCGTCACTTCCTGTGAATGGAGTGTCTGTGAAATGAAGAGCGGAAATACTGTCAAAATACAGAGGGAAAAACGAACGATGTTCATAGTGACGACCCTACTTTTGTGGAACCAGTCAATTTAGTTCACAAACAATCTAAGCAGTCTCTTGCCACTGAACAACAACTTTCAGCTTTGTGAACTAAAAATAATATCGTTGAATCTTAGCCGAAGACCGACGAGGCTGGGGTCCGATCACTATGACATACAAGCAGTCGTGAGGGTTTATTCCGGTATTTCTTTGCGCACCAGTTCCCAAGTACCAAGGCGGGCGACTTCTGGTTCGTCAAGCTCTTTCATTGAAAAATTAGTGATGTATTTCACCGCACCCACCCCTGGTTTGAAATACTGGTGAGCACGGCCCTCGGTAGCAAAAAGCGTGTCGCCTGTGGCGTCGTTTATTATGTATGTATTAAGCGTAAGCCAATTCGCTTCCAGTACGGGCACGTTGGCGTAGGCCTCTGGGAGATATGTTTCGGTCCAACCTTCGTACTGCGCTTTCCCTTGTTTTATGTAACGAATCTTCTGCACTTGGCCGTCCATGGTAATGGCGTCAAATGTGGTGTCAGTGTTCACCTGCCACTCGGTCCCAACGCCATCATCAATCCTCAGAAGCATTTCCCAGCGTCTCAATATGACAGGCTCTCGATATGAAAAACCATACTTTGCAACTCTGGCCCCAATGTCTGTGGCGTTAAACTCCCAGACCGTGCCGTCGTCATCAGTATAGAAATAACTCTCCTGATTATTGCTCACTTGAGCGAAAACCGATTTGCCATTGATGGTGTCCGTACGGGTCACTCGCCTGCTGAAATTATAGATCTGACTTACGAGTTCTTCCTCTTCATCCGTCACATACCCGCGAAAATGAAGTTCAGCATTGATGACTTCCGGCAGAACTGAAACATGCACCTTCTCATCCTTTCTACTACAGGAATTGAAAAAAAGCACATTTACCAAAAACGCTATACAAAATTTACGACAAACACTTCTACCTAAACTGTTTTTCACTGCTGCCTCTGAATACATAACTTTTCCAACCCGGATTGTTTCTTTCGCCTCTCAGACTCGAATGAAGCAACTCGTACTTGCTGAAGCCCTGCATGTCAGCAAATACAAACTGCACGCGGGCCTGTCCCCGCAACTTGTCATATCGCCAAACCTGGTATGGAATAGCGCTTTCCGTGCTCGGGAACCGTTCAACATCCGAGGGTGCGCCGTAAAGCACAAACACCCTGCCGCGATCACTCTTCCAACCTTTACTAAACACGGACTTATATTTATCACTGGCATATGTGGCCCTGCCAAGATATTGCTCTCTGAACATCTCGGGCGGCAATACGTCTTCGTTTGGCCTTGACCAAATTTCGATGATAAACTTTTGTTTTCCATCTGCTGTTTTCAAGTCAGAATAGAATTCGCGGTCATGCTTCGTGTTGATAAAAATCATCCGCTTAAACTCTTCATCTAACTCTTCTTCCGTCAGGCCGTCAAGTGTGCCGAACCGGCTGTCACGAAACTCATCGACCACCTGGATTTGAGGATTGTAAACATAAAAAATTTTGTTCTTATTTGCAAGCATTGTTTTGGACGCGTCTGCGAGCCCATAAACCAACTTGTATTTTCCGGAGGGCAGGTTAGCGACATTTACCATGCCGATCTCCATGCTGGAATCGTAAAGTTTCTTCTTAGTGCGATAAGTCAACCCCACGCCCTCAACCTCATTGCCGCTGGGATTGAGAACCCGACACACAGCAAAATACTTGTCACCGGGAATATGCTCCAACAAATTATACGCCTCGAAATAGTAGTAAATATCTGATGACGCCTGGCCAAACATACCACCGGGACTCGGTATGACTTTGTAATTATTTTTGATTAGGTTACTTTCAGATACCCCTGCCACTCTCTGAATATGCGATGCCAATTCGACGTCGCTGATTTGAATCCTGTCTTTGGAAAACTTCAGGGCAGTAAAAGCAACGCTGACACTGTCAACCCGATCTGGCCGATGCATGTCCTTTACATGCATAGAGATATTGTATTCCCCGTACTCATCGATAAAATAGCGTAACACATCCACGAGTTGACTTCCAGCATTCACCAGAGACGTGTCTTCGACGGTTTTCTCGATCTTCCATACCTTGTTGGTCCACAGCTTTTCGTTCAGCGAAATCTGGATATCCAACACGAGTTGGCAGTGATATTGGCCTCTCTCACCAGGTATGTACATCACGCCTGCTTCGGGGATGGCATAGTAGATCTCAAGGTAGGATGTGTTGCTGTTCGCGTCAAAAAACTGTGCTACATCAACACTGGGCTGAATGTTAGAATTCACGTCAGCGGCGCGGAGGGTGCCAAACAAAAGGCATAAACTTGCAACAAGCCACAAAAAATGTTTTTTTGTATTCATGATGCTACCCACTGATTGTTGTTCATAAGGCAAAATGCCGGCTGCGGCAGGAGAATTTAACCAGCAATCCGATTACTGGAATAAGTATCCTTTGGTGCCCCGATTTATTCCAAAAACACGGCAAACCCGATCTCCAAAAGATCGCCCAAAATGACTGAACAATCTTAAACAATATAGCAAACGTGAGGAACTTCTGAAAGAGGTTTGTTTGGGGAAGATCGGGAGTACCAGCGTAACTGGTGCTGTTAACCGGTGCCCGGAAGTGACCGCCTCTTTAGTCCTCGTCAACTGATGGTTGCAAAAAGGGCGACCACGCGGGGTCCGCATCGTAATGAGAATTGTGCGTCAATCTTCTCTGATGGCCGCCGTTCGCGTTCATCACGTAAATCTCGAAATTGCCGTCCTCGTCCGAAACGTAAGCGACCTTCGAGCCATCGGGCGACCAGGAGAGGGTTGTGTGCTCGGCAACGCGATTGTTCAGCGGAATCATGTTGGCGCCGTCGGCTTCCATCACGTAGGTGGCCCATTGACTGTCCCTCTCAAGGTTGACCACGAGTTTTGAACCATCAGGGGACCAAGCCGAAATGGCGTCCTCTGCGTTGCCAATCAGCAAGCCGCGGATGGTGCGGTCGAGATTCATGATGTACAGTCCACCGCCTTGCGGCGAATTCGCAGAATAACATGCAAAGCCGGACCCGTCCGGAAGCCAGGCGATGTGAGAGTCCTTGGTGAAGGTTATTCGTCTTCTGCGTGCGTTATCCAAGTTCATTATGAAGAGGCCGTCGTGGTCACGTTCCGCAAAAATGATCTTGGTTCCGTCCGGCGACCACTTAGGTGAAAGAAAGTTGCGTGATTTATCGGTGAGCTGACTCTGCTCTCTGCCATCCGAATTCATGATCCAGATGGAGAATTGACCATGCCTCTCAGGATCCGTAGTGTATGCGATCCGGGAACCGTCCGGCGACCAATCCGGATGCATGTGGCCGGGGACATGCCCCGGCTTTGCATTGTCCGTCAACCGAATGATGTTTGAGCCGTCGGGATTCATGAGATAGATGTCGAAATTGAGGTTGCTGCGGGAAACGAAGGCTATTCTCGTATCGGCAAGAAGATCAACCGCCGCCGTGTCTTCCATAGTTTGGGCAGAAAGGATGCAAGCCGGCCGAGCAAGAAATATGGCTGCCATCCACAGGCTGCGGGTCAAAATGATTTTTCTTGTGAGGGCTGAATGCATTTGATCTCTCCTCCAAATTCTTATGAATTTAAACATTTGTGCAAATCCATGCAACCGAATCTTAAGCGAATCGCAAACAATAAATGCAGATTGAAGACCTGTCTGAGCCAATTCCTTCATTAGAATAAATAAACGGGTGTAAACGGGTGCATTATTAGGCAAATAAAATCCCTAACCTTAACAAGCCGGAGCAACTTTACTCTTCTCTTGACTCTGAGAAAATGATCCACTATTTTTTATGCACTTGAACATGAAGAAAAAAAGCCCAGAACAGCCAAACGTCTGATGACCCTCGCAATCAACATCCAACTCCCGGAATGGCTAGCCAGTACCGCTGCTGAAAACGAGAGTCGTCTTTTCACAAGCACCGAGGAAAAAATGCGGTTCACCATCGGGTTGGCCAATCAAAGCGTCACGGAGAGAACCGGCGGACCGTTCGGCGCCACCGTTTTTGACGAGGAAACGAACACGCTCATCTCAGTTGGGGTCAACGCCGTTGTCACCCAGGGTCTATCCATCGCACACGCGGAAACCCTCGCGATTGCGCTTGCCCAGAAAAAACTCGGCTCGTTTGACCTCGCACAAAATCTGCAAAAGCGCTACTCCCTCTACACCAGCGGTCAGCCTTGCATCATGTGTTTCGGCGTAATCTGGTGGAGCGGTATTACCAAACTGGTCAGTGCCGCCACGGCAGAAGATATCGAACAAATCACTGGATTCAGGGAAGGGCCTTTGCCGCAAAACTGGGCTGAAATGCTTGAGAATCGGGATGGTCTGCCCAACCTGACTGTGTTAAGGGAGACTTTGCGTGAGGAAGCTTGTGAAGTCCTGCGGATGTATGCCGCCTCAGGACAGCCGGTTTATAACGCCGGCTCGACACGCCCGGGGACAAAAAAATCGTAAAGCGGAGAGCGCAACTCGCACTAAGCTGACACGGTTCTCGTTTTTCGATTCACGGTTTTCAATATCCGGTCACGAATTATTCATACCCAACGCCTTCATTGCACATTCCCAGCCATTGCATTTATTCGATCTCTGCGATTCCGAGTTATTTCCCCTACTGCGATGTCAGGGAAGTGTTCGCCAGCGTACATTCTTTGTAATGTAAACGGATAGTCGCTTGTCCGTCCGTCCAAGTCCTGAGGTCAATTGGGAAGCGGCACGGTTGTTGAGGCGTTCAATTACTTATGGTGACACATGGAAAAGTAGGCAGAAAGCAATGTTTGCTAACTATCTCAAAATTGCACTTCGTAATCTAAGAAAGCACAAGGCTTACTCATTGGTCAACCTGCTTGGGTTGACTATTGGAGTCGCATGCTGCATTCTCATCTTGCTTTACATCGTGGACGAATTAAGTTTTGACCGCTTTCACACCAAGTCCGACAGGATTTATCGAATCGTTGAAACGCACACCGCACCCAACCAGAGCCACTCGGTAAAACCTTCCGAACTCCGGACCGAGATTACCAATGCCACGTTATTGGCGTTGTCAAAGACTTTCACTTCCGGTCGCTGCATGAAAAAATCGGCCCCCTTGTGCTGGGGCACAGCCACAATCCCATGCAGAGCATAGACTATTTTTCTGCCCGCATCACTGGCGGCAACATACCTTCTACTCTGGACTACTTGAAGAGTGTACACGAAAAATACGATGCGGTCACGCCGTTTGAGTATCATTTCCTCGATCAGCAACTGGAGAATTTCTACCAGGCCGACCAACGAATGATCAGATTGTTCGGCATTGCAACTATGCTCGCCGTTTTTAGCGCCTGCCTCGGACTCTTCGGGCTGGCAGCTTTCACAGCCGAATTGGTCGCGATTGCGGTAATCGTGGCGGCGCCCTTGGCATACTGGGCGGTGAATAAGTGGCTTGAGGGATTCGCCTACAGCATTTCTATCGATCCCGGCACTTTCATTCTGGCTGGGCTGTTGGCTATGGCTATTGCCTGGCTCACAGTGAGTTTTCAGGCGATAAGAGCAGCGATCGCAAATCCGGTCAACTCTTTAAGATACGAGTGAGATTCAAATGTTCAAGAACTACCTCAAAGTTGCATTCAGAAACCTTCTGCGTAACAAGCTGTATGCTGTTATCAACATTTTGGGTATGGGCGTAGCCATCGCTCTTTGTATCGTAGCTTACCTGAATCACACTTACAATTACAGTTTCGATAATTTTCACAAGAATGCCGGGAAAATCTTTCGGGTAAAAACGGTGCGTTTGGTGAATGGCCAGGAACAATACTGGGGTAACGTGCCGCGACCGCTTGCGCCGGCATTAGAGTCTGATTTCGCTGCGGTAGAAAGGGCTGTGCGGCTAACCCGTGGCAACGCTGCTTTCAGATATGGCGACAACATTTTCAACGAGTCCGTGCTGCATGCCGACCCTGAATTCTTTGAAATGTTTGATTTTCCACTGAAATATGGCATCGCTGCCGTGCTGCAGGAGAAAAACAAAATAGTGTTGAGCGAAGAATATGCCCTCAAATATTTTGGCGATGAAGACCCCATCGGCAAGCAAATCACTTTGCGCTACGGCGATAGCAAACCCCGTGAGTTTTTTGTCGGTGCGGTGGCAAAAAAAATACCCGATTACTCCAGCAT
>SMXE01000229.1 GCA_004357015.1 Caldithrix sp. | reverse complement strand
TACGCCGTTTTTTAATGGTTACCGTCCCCAGTTCTATTTCAGAACCACCGACGTAACTGGCATTATGAATCTGGACGAGGGTGTTGAGATGGTCATGCCTGGCGACAATGTTCACATGAACGTTGAATTGATTTCGCCTATTGCTATGGAAGAAGGACTGCGGTTTGCTATCCGTGAAGGTGGTCGTACTGTCGGGGCGGGCGTAGTCGCCAAGATTATTGAGTAGTTTTTCTGCGGTGGTGGAATTTTGGTCAATAATGATAAACGCTTCAACCTAGGAGTGAATTAAGTGGTCGGTCAAAGTATCAGAATTAAATTGAAGGCCTACGATCACAGGCTTATCGATAAATCAACAGATAAGATCATACGAACTGCTAAAGCGACGGGAGCTGCGATTTCTGGCCCCATACCGCTGCCGACAAAGCGTTCGTTGTATACCGTGCTGCGATCGCCGCATGTTGACAAGAAGTCCCGCGAGCAGTTCGAAACGCGTATTCATAAGCGTTTGATAGATATTTTGAATTCGACACCCAAAACAGTCGACGCCTTGATGAAGTTGGAGTTGCCGGCGGGTGTTGATGTTGAAATCAAGGTTTGAGGTAAAAGGACAAGAGCGAACAGATGGCTGGAATGATTGGTAGAAAGATTGGGATGTCCAGAGTGTTTGATGAGCACGGCAGGGTTATAACGGTTACGATAATCGAAGCCGGTCCTTGTTTTGTGAGTCAGATAAAGACGCGGGATAGGGATGGGTACAGCGCCGTCCAGATCGGCTTCGAAGATAAGAAAGAAAAAAATGTCATCAAGCCCGAGAGTGGCCATTTTGCAAAAGCCGGTGTTTCGTCGAAGCGTATTGTCCGAGAGTTTAAATCCTTTGATGATATCGAAAATCTCAAGCCGGGCGATGAAATTAATGTCGATGTCTTTCAGGAGGGTGACCGTGTTGCAGTGACGGGTTGGTCCAAGGGTAAGGGGTTTCAGGGGGTTGTTAAGCGTCACGGTTTTAGGGGCGGCCCGAAAACTCATGGACAAAGCGACCGTTTGCGTGCGCCAGGTTCTATTGGTCAGGCATCATCACCAGCACGTGTTTTTAAAGGTATGAAGATGGCTGGCAGGACAGGCAATGAACGGGTCACCATTAAGAACCGCAAGATAATCCGGGTTGTGCCAGAAAAGAACATATTGATGGTTGCTGGCACCGTCCCTGGAGCAAATTCTGGCATTGTGCTAATTAAGCGATAGTTCGCAGGTTGAGGATGGAATTAGAGGTCTACAAAACTGACGGAACTGCCACTGGCAAGAAAATAGAACTGCCAGCACATATATTTGCCATTGAGCCGAATGAGCATGTTGTGTACTTGGCGGTGAAAGTTCAGCAGACCAATAGCAGGCAGGGCAATGCATCGTCAAAGACGAGAAGTATGGTTAGGGGTGGTGGCAAGAAGCCATTCCGGCAGAAAGGTCGTGGTGCGGCGCGGGCAGGATCGACAAGATCGCCCGTCTGGGTTGGCGGTGGCCGTATTTTTGGGCCACATCCGCGTGACTATAAGATGAGTTTGCCGACAAAATTGAAAGTTCTGGCGAGGAAGTCGGTTTATACTGACAAGGTGAAGAACAAGCAAGTCAAACTGGTCGAGGATTTTAAGCTGGAAGCAGCTAAGACAAAAGAGATATTTGGGATCTTAACGTCCCTTGGTCTCGCTGGGGAAAAGACGCTGCTGCTGTTGTCTGACTATGATGCAGATGTTGTCAGGGCTGGACGAAACATTCCAAAGCTTGAAATTCGGGTTGCAGCCTCCGAATCGACCTATGACCTGCTCAATTGCAAGCGCCTACTTTTGCAGGCTGGCGCCATTGAGAAACTCTCTGGAGCGTTCAAAAAATGAGATCATTGGAGTCGTTGCTAATAAAGCCCATACTCACGGAAAAGATGCTTGCACTCCAGGAAGACGGCCGTAAATATACTTTCCAAGTGGAGAGACATGCGAATAAGATCGAAATCAAGAAGGCAGTGGAGGCAAAGTTTAATGTTCTCGTCGATGGAGTTCAAACCATCAACGTGAAAGGGAAGTCCAAGCGGATGAATACGCGCAAAGGGCTAACAAGTGGCAAGAGGTCGGATTGGAAGAAGGCAATTGTGACTCTATCCGAAGGACATTCGATCGATTTCTTTGGAGATCAACAAGGTTAGGATTTTGTATGGGAATCAAAAGTTTTAAGCCAAGAACTCCGACTCTGCGGCACAAGTCTGTTCTGACCTTTGAGGAAATAACAAAGGTTGGGCCTGAAAAGTCTTTGCTGAGGCCGCTGAAGAAAAGCGGTGGCAGGAACAATCATGGTCACATAACGACGAGGTTTCGTGGCGGCGGTCACAAGAGGCAGTATCGAATAGTGGACTTCCGGCGCAACAAAGATAATGTACCTGCTAAGGTGGCGAGCGTTGAGTACGACCCCAATCGATCATCCAATATCGCGTTGCTGCACTACAGAGATGGCGAGAAACGATACATTATTGCTGCGCTCGGCCTTCAGGTCGGTGACAGTTTGATGTCCGGAGAAAGCGTTGAAATCCGTGTTGGCAATTCGATGCCTTTGAAAAATATTCCACTCGGGACATTGGTTCATAACATCGAATTGGTTGTTGGCAAAGGAGGCCAGTTGGCGCGCGGGGCAGGCACCTATGCACAACTCGTTGCTAAAGATGGAGATTTTGCGCAGCTTCGGTTGCCATCCGGTGAAGTTCGGATGGTACGACAAGGGTGCCGAGCCACAATTGGGCAGGTTGGCAATGTGGATTATGAAAATGTGACAATTGGCAAGGCCGGTCGATCAAGATGGCTCGGTCGCATGCCGCATGTGCGGGGTGTTGTCATGAACCCGGTGGATCACCCGATGGGCGGTGGCGAAGGCCGTAGTTCCGGTGGCCGTCATCCCTGTTCACCCTGGGGTAAGCCGGCAAAAGGCGGCAAAACAAGAAGAAAGAAAAAGTCAGACGATTACATAGTCAGTAAAAGAAAGAAATAAGGCGGGTTTCTATGCCACGTTCAGTAAAAAAAGGTCCTTATATTGATCAGAAGCTGGTGAAGCGTATTCAGGAGCTTAATAATTCCAATCAGAAGCGGGTGTTGAAAACGTGGGCGAGACGGTCAACGATCACGCCTGAATTTGTCGGACACACCCTAGCCATTCACAATGGAAACAAATTCGTTCCCGTTTTCATATCTGAGAATATGGTTGGTCACAAGTTAGGCGAGTTTTCGCCGACGCGAACGTTCCGGGGTCATGGCGGCAGAGCTTCTGAGAAAAAAGGTAAGATGAGATAAAGGGCGAGACGATAGATTATGGAAGCAAGAGCAGTTGCAAGATATGTCAGGATGTCGCCCAAAAAGGCCAGGCAAGTTATTGATCTGGTCAGAGGGGTTCCCGTTGACAAGGCGCTTAACATTTTGCATTTCACCAGGAAGGCAGCGGTCGTTCCGGTGGAAAAGACCCTTAGATCAGCGGTTTCGAATATGCTGAACAATGAAGGCACCTCGAAAGTTGAGCCCGACCACCTTGTCATAAAAGAAGCTTATGTGGATATGGGATTCAGCTACAAGCGGTTTAGGGCTGCCTCTATGGGACGCGCTATGCGCATACGGCGACCGAGTTGCCACATCACCATCGTTGTGGCAACGCACGAGGACGAACAATAAAGTCGGAGGTATTCTTGGGACAAAAAACACACCCTGTTGGTTTTCGTTTGGGTATTATTCGCGATTGGGAATCAAATTGGTTTGATGAGCGTGGATTCGCTAATAAGTTGAATGAAGATCTCATGCTTCGGGAGTACATCAGGAAGCGTTTGCAGAATGCTGCGATATCTGCGATTCACATCAGGAGAACGCCACAACGTATCACTTTAACGATTCACACTGCGCGCCCCGGCATCGTTATCGGACGGAAAGGCGCCGAAGTGGACAAATTGAAGGAGGAGTTGCAACGGCTCTCTGATAAGGATGTGCAGCTCAACATTAGTGAGATCAAAAAGCCTGAGTTAGATGCATATTTGGTTGGCGAGAATATTGCCAACCAATTAGCGGCCAAGATTCCCTTTAGAAGGGCGATGAAGAAAGCAGTTATGAGCACTATGCGCATGGGCGCTGAGGGAGTGAAAATTGCATGTGGTGGTCGGTTAGGTGGTGCAGAGATGGCAAGAAAAGAAGCCTACAAGGACGGAAGAATTCCGCTTCACACATTGCGCGCGGATATTGACTATGCAAAGGTGACCTCGCACACACCCTACGGCGCTATCGGGGTGAAAGTTTGGATTTTCAAGGGTGAAGTTATTGGTGCCTAGGGAGAACCATTAATGTTAATGCCAAAACGTGTAAAATTTCGTAAACAACAACGAGGCAGGATGCGGGGGAAGGCCACCCGTGGCTCGAAAGTGTCGTTTGGGCAGTACGGCTTAAAGGCTTTGGCTCCAGCATGGATTACTTCCAGGCAGATAGAGGCTGCGCGTGTCGCGATGACACGGCATATTAAGAGGGGCGGGAAGGTCTGGATCCGGATTTTCCCCAACAAGCCTGTCACGCAGAAGCCGGCTGAGACCAGAATGGGCAAAGGTAAGGGGTCGCCTGAATACTGGGTAGCTGTAGTGAAGCCTGGGCGGGTGCTGTTTGAGTTAGGCGGTGTGGATGAAGATGTGGCAAAGGAAGCAATGCGGCTTGCTGCGCACAAATTGCCGCTGAAAACCAAATTTGTAAGTCAAAGTGATTTCGGTGAATAATATGAAGATGCAGGAAATTCAAGATCTGACCAAGGGTGAAATCGAATTGCATCTTTCCGATGAGGTGGAGGAGTTGTACAATTTACGTTTTCAGCATGCAATGCATCAGTTGGACAATCCCATACGGCTGCGCTACGTTCGCAAAGAGATTGCGCGACTGAAGACTGTATTGCATGAGTACGCGATTGGGATTCGAACCCAGAAGGAAAGCACTAAAGAGTAAAGAATAAGATAATTGGAACTCAATGATGACTCGAGGTTCACGAAAAAACAAAGTAGGTCTGGTTCTTTCAAACAAGATGGATAAAGGCATCGTCGTCTCGGTTGAGAGAGTAGTTCGGCATGCGTTGTATGGAAAGTTCTTCAAGAAAACGTCAAAGTTCATGGCGCATGACGAGAAGAACGAATGCGAGGTTGGTGACAAAGTAAGTATTATGGAAACGCGTCCGTTAAGCAAACGCAAGAGATGGCGTTTGGTTGAAATTATTGAGAAGGCGAAGTGACCTTTTTGTCGGGAGAGGATAAGAAATGATTCAGCAATACACCAGGCTCAACGTTGCAGACAATACCGGAGCAAAGAAGGTGATGTGTATTCAAGTACCTGGCGGTACCAAGAGAAAGTACGCGCATGTTGGCGACAAGGTAGTGGTTTCTGTTAAGTCTGCCATTCCCGGCAGTGCGGTCAAAAAGGGCGAAGTCAGCAGGGCTGTGATCGTGCGGACAAAGAAGGAAATAAGGCGAAAAGACGGCTCATATATCCGTTTTGATGAAAACGCTGCTGTTCTCATTGATGACCAGGACGAGCCAAGGGGTACGCGTATATTTGGGCCGGTTGCGCGCG
Source organism: Caldithrix sp. (assembly GCA_004357015.1). Classification (GTDB taxonomy): domain Bacteria; phylum Zhuqueibacterota; class Zhuqueibacteria; order Oceanimicrobiales; family Oceanimicrobiaceae; genus CR04bin15. Next base: position 2,731 of record SMXE01000229.1, on the reverse strand, counting down.
AGCTGCGAGAAAAGAAGTATATGAAAATAGTCTCTCTTGCGCCTGAGGTATTGTAAGAACGTTTCGGATTGTGGAGCTAAAAAATGCGTGTAAAAAGGAATGATCAGGTTCTGGTGATTTCTGGTGAATACAAAGGTAAGCGCGGTAAAGTTCTGAAGGTGTTCCGGACTCGAGAGCGAATTATCGTTGAGGGGGTCAACATGGTCAAACGTCATATGCGCCCTTCTCAAATGATGCCTCAGGGAGGAATCATTCAGAAGGAAGCGCCTTTTCACGTGTCCAACGTGATGGTTGTCGATCCGAAGACGAACGAACCCACCCGAATCAAGTACGGCTTCTTAAAAGACGATGGCAAGCGCTCTCGGCAGAAAGTGCGGTATTCTAAAAAGTCCGGTGAAATTATACCTGACCAAACGTAATCATTGGGATTGAAAGAGATGGCTGAGTACGTTCCAAGGCTAATTGCCGAATACAAAGAAAATATCATACCCAGATTAATGGATAAATTCGGGTATAATAATGTTATGCAGGCACCCAGGATTGAGAAAATCGTTCTCAACATGGGTGTTGGTGAAGCCACGCAGGACTCGAATCTACTTGAACGCGCCGTGGCTGATCTGGAGACGGTTTCTGGCCAAAAGCCGATTATCACGAAAGCCAAGAAAGCAATTTCAAACTTCAAGCTCCGGGCAGGTAATAAGATCGGTTGTAAAGTTACTTTGAGAAGATGGAAAATGTATGAATTCTTGGACCGCCTTATCAATATCGATATTCCTAGAATCAGGGATTTTCGCGGTCTGGCCGATAGCTCGTTTGATGGCAAAGGAAATTACACCCTTGGCATAAAGGAGCAACTTATTTTCCCGGAAATTGACTACGATAAGGTCGATCGCATCAGAGGACTGGACATCTCCATCGTGACCACGGCTAAAACGGACGAGGAGGGCTTCGAATTGCTCTCTGCTTTTGGGATGCCGTTTAAGAAAAAGAATGAGCAAACTCTGTCCTAATAAAGAGGAAGTGTCTTGGCAAAGAAATCTTTAATTGCAAAACAGAAAAGAAAGCCGAAGTTTGAGGTTCGCGGTTACAACAGGTGTTCCAGATGTGGACGGCCGAGAGCCTTTCTTCGAAAGTTCGGTCTCTGCCGAATTTGTTTTAGAGAGTTGGCGCTTGAAGGTAAAATTCCCGGCGTCACCAAAGCGAGCTGGTAAAATTTGAAGGTTATTAGCTATGAGTATGACGGATACAATTGCTGATTTTCTTACAAGAATAAGGAATGCAACGCGCGCACATCACAGCAAAGTTGACATTCCCTCATCTAACTTCAAGAAAGGCATCACGAGAATTTTGAGGGAGTATGGCTATATCAAGGATTATTTGCTTATCGATGACAGGAAAAACGGTATCATTCGGATTTACCTCAAGTATGATGACGATGGCGTGAGCGTGATAAATGGTCTGAAGCGGGTGAGCACTCCCGGTCTAAGAAAGTATGTGGGGAGTAACGATATTCCGCGAGTCTATAACAACCTGGGCATCGCGATTCTGTCGACGCCCAAAGGCGTAATTTCTGACCGTGACGCCCGGAAGCTTAATGTTGGCGGTGAGCTTGTCTGTTACGTGTGGTAAGCAAGAGAGAATTTAGGAGATTTCAGTGTCAAGAGTTGGAAAAAAGCCAATTAGTGTTCCTGACGGAGTTGAGGTGACGGTCAAAGGAAATGTTGTCACGGTCAAAGGGCCGAAAGGGGAGCTGCGCAGAGAGGTTAATCCAGCCATCAAGATAGAGTTCAAGGATGGCGAAGTGACCGTAGCGCGTCCAAATGATAGCAAGCCATATAGGGCGCTGCACGGTTTGTACCGGAGCCTGCTTGCCAACATGGTGGTGGGCGTGACCAAAGCCTTTGTGAAGAAACTTGAAATCGTAGGCGTAGGGTATAAGGGTGAGATGAAAAACAATCGTTTGACTATGCAGTTGGGCTATTCTCATCCTATCGTTTTTGTTCCGCCGGAAGGAGTCGAGATCGTGACAGAGGGTGGTACGAGCCTGTCGGTCAGCGGAATTGATAAGGAGTTGGTTGGGCAGGTCGCTGCAAAGATTCGTTCGTTCCGTCCACCAGAGCCATACAAAGGTAAGGGCGTCAAGTACGCTGATGAGCAAATCCGTAGAAAAGCCGGCAAGACCGCGGCTTAGACAATAGAACTGCTATTCTGTGAGCCAAGAGCCAATGAGTACAAAAAAAGCTATTAGGACCTGGAAGAGGAGTAAGAAGCGCAAACATATCCGGAAGAAGCTCTCCGGAACAACAGAAAGGCCTCGCCTGGCTGTTTATCGCAGTGCGCGTAATGTGTACGCGCAACTGATTGATGACGTACAAAACAAGACTTTGACTGGGGTTTCTACATTGTCCCCTGAGTTGAAGGAATCCATCAAGAAATCTAAGACCAAAACGGACGCTGCAAAAGCCGTTGGTAAGGCGCTTGCGGACAAGGCAAAGTCGTTGAAGATTAAGTCTGTAGTATTTGACCGCGGTGGGTATTCGTACCACGGCCGTGTTAAGGCAGTTGCCGAGGGTGCCCGGGAAAACGGTTTAACCTTTTGATCAAAAGAGAATGGAGCGGCCTAATTGAATAAGATTGCAAAAATCAGTCCCAATGAATTGGACCTTAAGGAGCGCGTGATACAAATCAATCGCGTCGCCAAGGTCGTAAAGGGTGGTCGTCGTTTTAGTTT
>SMXE01000228.1 GCA_004357015.1 Caldithrix sp. | reverse complement strand
TCCATTCGGCCCCGGAGTTGATCTCGTAACTTTGCGCAAAATTACCCTGATTCAGCGCGATGGCGACGTTGTTCAGGCTGTTGTAGTAGATTAGCGGGCTGCCCTTGGTCACATTACCAAAAGTATTCGCAAAGGGAATTTTAGCTGAATAAACCACTTTTTCTCCGCGTCGAATTTTTACGGTCAACGCGTCACCAGCGCTTAGACCCAACTTGCCAAAAATATCACGGTTAATGTTGGTCCACACATTGCCATATTGCGGGTCAAGGATGGGTATATTCCCGTAAACCACGCCATTTTCTATCTTTGCCTGTTGGTGCGCCAGTGTGACAATTTTTGGGTCCAACTTGTCGCCAACCTGCTCAAACGTGATAACGCCGGCCGCAAGCCGGGCGCCGGTGTAAGCGTAAACATCACGGCCGTGGAATGTGTAAGACTGCTCTGAATTCTGGCGTCGGTTCACAGCTTCATCTATTTCGCGTAACTCCGCAATTCCCAGTTTCTCCGCGACCAGCGTCAACGTGCCGTTGTCGGGCGTGACAAAGTAGTGGCCCGATTTTGTTTTGAGTACCACCGACTTGCGGTCTGTGCCGACTCCCGGGTCCACGACCGATACGAAAACCGTTCCGGAAGGCCAATATTCTGCCGTTTGCACAAGTCGTTGAGCAGCTTCCCAAATATTGAAAGCCGGTATTTCGTGGGTCAAATCGTACATGCTGAGCCCTGGAGAGACGCCAAAAGCAACCCCTTTCATTGAGGCAACTGCCGCGTCTTTAACGCCAAAGTCCGATTGAAAGACCAGGGCAGCGGGCTGGCTTTGCGCTCCCAAACAGCTTGAATTGAAGGCGATTGTGATAAACAACAGAGACAGTAATTTTTTCATACTCATTTCCCTCCGGACTTGGTCGGCTGCATAATGAATAGCGCCTATTCAGCTTTTAGCTGTTGGCTTTTAGTTGTTGGCTTGAGCTTGCTGATAAGGTTATTTCGTGTCTTTTGTTCTTTGTTTAACTGATAGTTCAGTCCCCTCCTCTTAGACTTCTGCAAAATGGGGGTAATATGGAGTACAGCGACTGTGTCGCTGTTGCATTGGCACAGTCAATGCACTCCAAATAACGATTTTGCAGAACTCTCCCTCCTTTACGAAGGAGGGGACTACGATAGCACCAACTTTAATCTGTCCACCAGATTCTTAACCGGACAGCAGTATTCTTCAATGGTGATTAATCGCGTTTCCAATTCAAACGATGGGTCTAAAGCCATTTCCAGGAACCGTTTGAACTCCCAGCCAGAAATTCTCCGCAGCCCTGAAAGAGTGGAGATTTCTATTTCGGTTCTTGTTGTTGCGTTCTGTTCGTTGGTTTCATAAGTTTGATGGTCCACTCCGGCCCCGCCTTCACCTTGTGAATGTCGGCAAAATTGCCGCCATTAACCGCTAATCCCATCCGCTGAACAGAGTCCACGTAAAGCAAAGGCTGCCCGGGTTTTACATGACCAAAGCTCTTGACGTACGGTGTTTTTTGGCAAAAAACAGTCTCAGCGTCTTGCTTTATTTCAACTTGAATCATTTCTTTGTGGTCGGGGTTGAGGGCGAATGCATCAAAGAGTTCTTTGGGAATATTAGTGACGATATTGCCATACGGTTTTTCAACCTTGGTGACGTTGCCCAGGATGGTGGTTTTACTGACTTTTTCAGCGGGTTGATAAGGCAGCTTAACGACTTCGGGCCGGAGCGAGGGGCCTACTTGTTCGAAAGAAATTACGCCTGCCGCCAGGCGGGCGCCCGTGTAGGCATAAACGTCGCGGCCGTGAAATGTGTGCGCGTCGTCAGTCCCGGGGCGGCGATTGACCTTCTCGTCTATTTCGCGCAGTTCCGCAACACCGTACTGCTCGGCCACGAACGTCAGGGTGCCATTGTCCGGCGTCACTACAAAGTGCCCGCTTTTCGTACGCAAAACCACCGATTTTCGCGCCGTCCCCACACCGGGATCGACAACCGAGACAAAGACCGTGTTTTGTGGCCAGTACGCAATTGTTCCAGCCAAAGTCAGGCTCGCTTCCCAGACGTTGTACGGCTCGATCAAGTGGGTCAGATCATAAATTTTCAGGTTCTGGTCCACCCCCAGCGCAACGCCTTTCATGCTCGCGACGAAGCGCTCAGATAGTCCGAAGTCGGACATGAGCACCAGAAGTCTGGTCTGGTTTTCTGTACGCTCATTTTTCATAGAACATGCATTCAATATCAGAAAAATTGCAATTGATGTCAATATTTTGAATTGGCGTCTCACGTCAATTTGTTTTGTTTTCCAACCAAGTGATTATTGAAAACATAAATCGTGACGCCCAGAAGTACGATTCCCAACCCAAAGGAAGATTCAACCGGTTTGTCTATCATGACGAAACCCAGCGTCCAGAAGCTCATAAGAAGAAAAAGGAAAGGGGTAAAGGGATAGCCCCATGTTCTGTAAGGCCGGGGAAGTGCGGGGTCGCGCATGCGCAGCACAATAACCCCGGCCACGGTGAGCGTGGTGATGAGATTCAGGGTGAAGCCGGCGTAGATCATTACCTGTTCAAAGGTGGAAGAGTAGATCAGAATGAGCGTCAAAAACAATTGGAGTACCGTGCCGTTTACCGGTATCCCGTTCTTGCTTTTCAAGCTGAGAAGATGAAGGGCACGGTAGTCTTCCCCCATGACCTGCATGATTCGGGGTCCCACGAAAACATGGCCGCTCACGGTTGACAGCAAGAGAAACGCGATCACCGCCGCCATAATCTGGCCGCCGACCGCACCAAATATTTTCGTGCCGGAGAGATACCCGACTTCAATCTGGCCGGATAATTCGGTCATGGGCACGGTCGACAGAAAGACGTAATTGAGAAGAAAATACAGAACCATGACCAGAGCTGTGCCGAGAAACAGCGCCTTTGGCAGGTTCTTGCGGGGATCGCGGATATCTCCCAGAATGTAGATGGCTGCGTTCCAACCGGCGTATGCAAAGGAGACGTAGATGAGTGAAACCGCGAAACCGGCACTGGTGAAAAGAGGAAGATCGTTCCGTTTAGGCAGCATGCTGATGGGTTCCGCTGCCCGCATCCAGAACGCCGCCAGAACAAAGACGAGAATAAGCGCGACTTTCATGACGGTAAAGAAGTTGTGGGAGTAACTGCCGAATTTGATGTCAATCGAATGAATGACCGTAAAGAAAAGCATGGCAAGAGCGGCCACGTGCTGTGATGGCAGGCCATGAAAAATGGCCTGCAGATATTTCGACAGAGCAATGGATGCCAGCGCGGCCGGCGCCGCAAAGCCAACGGTCACAGATACCCAGCCGGACATGAAACCCAACGCCGGGTGATAGATTTTCGTAAGCAGGTGGTATTCACCGCCGGAGCGGGGCAGAGCCGCCCCGAGCTCGCCGTAAGTCAAAGCACCGCACAGCGCGATGACGCCGCCGACAAGCCAGAGCATGAGCAGCGGAAACACGGATTGCACCGCCTGCACCTGGAAGCCGAGACTGGTGAACACGCCCGTGCCGATCATATTGGCGACGACAATGGCAGTGGCGGTGAAAATGCCGATCTTGTTTTTATCTAAACTTGTACTCACGGCGTCATTCTGGAAATCCTGATGCATCGATGCCCGGAATGACTTTGAGTGCATTTTTGTAGTAGAGTTTCTTGAGAACCTCATCAGGCAGATTCAGGCCGTACATTTTCCAGAACGCATGCCGTTTGCGGTAGTAGTCGAAGTACTCGTCTGCCGTTTCCAGGACGCGGAAGTAAACGTTAAACTCCGCAGGCCGCCACAGGTCTTTGCCGAACATGACCCGGTCCTGATATTTGATGAACCATTGGCGGGCAAAGCGTGGCTGCCGGCCTAATTCTGCCAGCACGGCGCCGATTTCCGTGTACATATTCGGATGCGCGTCCAGCCATTTTCCCAGCGTTGCCAGGTCGTTGGTGCGCCAGGCCATGTGCGCGCTGATGAACGTGGTTCCAGGATGCTTTTGAAATACGTGCAAATGCTCTTTCATGACCTGTTCCCACGGCGGGTAGATTTTCGGATCGCGGTAGCGGTTCGGTTTCTGTTTCAGCTCCAGCCAGCGTTCGTTGTACTTGTCTTTTGGTTGCCAGAAAGGCGCTGGTTCGCCGGAGTGAATCAAGACGGGAATGCCCAACTCGCCACATTTCGCCCAGATCGGGTCAAGCTTTGCGTCGTCCACCGGAACACGCCTGCCGTCTTTGTATTTTAGAGTCAGGCCGAGATCCTTGTAGATTTTTAAGCCGCGAGCGCCAAGCTTTGCGTCCTCTTCGATCTGTGTGACGGTCTTGTCAGTCCAGTCAGGTTCATCGATGCCGACGTAGCTGATGTTTGTGAACGTAATGAAGCGGCCTGGATGTTTTCGTTTTACATTTTTCAGGAATGTTCTGAAAAAGGTGTTCTCAGCATCCAGCTTTCTCTCGACCGGATTGATGATCAGGTCGAATCCTCGGCCGCTAAGATTCACAGACACCGCGATGTTGAGCGTATCCATGGCCGCGACGACTGAGTCCAGATACGTTTCCCGCGTGTTCCAGTGGTGGCTGTGCACGTCGATGACGGGATATTTTGCGCGAGTGACCGGGTGTTGCGGCACGACCAGGGTGGAATTCGGATCGTATTCTTCAAACGACATTTCCTGGCTAAACAAACTTGCAGACCACAGGCAAATCAATACTAAGAAGCGCTTCATTTTTTTCTCTTGGTTATCAATAGATGACGGTTACTTTTTAGCAAGGCTTCGGGCGCTGGGATTTGTGTCTTGATTTGGAATTTGCGGCCCGCCGCGTTAGTTTAGTATTCCCCCTCTGCGCCTGCACCGCCGGACTGTCCGCCGCCGAATTTCGGCTCGTTTGCCGGCAGGTCGGACGGTGCCGCACCCATCGATTCAGCAATCAGGAAGGCTCCGCATCCAGACTTTCCTGACGCCTCCGGAAAAGACTCTTGTGCGTAAAGCCATTCACCGGCTGTTTCAGGTAGTTCATTATCGCAATCGCAGCCAGGATCATCAGTGCCCCGATAATTGTCAGGAATAGTTCATAGCTGGCCGGCACAAAGTAGTACTTAAAGGTGAAAATAGCAAAAGCTAACGCGAGGAGTGCCATTCGAATGAAAACAGCATCCCGCTTGCGAATGCCCTGGAAGGCAAAAGCGATGGGAATCGCCACAGTTAGAAAATAGAACAGGAAGGCAAACGGAATGTCGGCGCCGGGCTTGAGCTGCGTGTCCAACAGAGCGATGCTCAATTCGCGCACAATCAAATAATTGCCACCCAGATAAAACGTGGCCAGGCTGAGACTTTTCAGAATGAGCAGATTCGGCGCCCAAAGGTCGAGATCTTTCCTCGTCAGCAGGCGATTGGAAAGCAGAAGCAGTGAGATCGATACACCCATGACGACAAACGGCAGTCCGGTTTTTCCCAAGGTTCCCAGGGACAGCATAATGAAGAACACGAAAGCCATGAAACAAAGGAAAAGGACGACGGTTGACAGTGTGTCTGTAAATCGAATAGTTGCCCAGGCGAGGAAGGGCAGCGGGATAAGAAAGTAAGTCGCTGTGGGAAGCTTCAAGCCGGCAGATGCCAGCAATAGAAAGATGCCGCCAAGCATGCTGCCGAGGGCGTAGTAGAGGAGCGCATCATCGACGCCGGCGCGGAAAAAGCTCTTTTGTCTGATGACAACCTGCTCGAGAAGCCAGTAGACCGCGCCCCCGAAAACCATGAACCGGATGGCAAAACTAAAGCTCCCGCTAAAGCCGGGCAGGAATAACGATAGCAGTCCCGAGCCGGCGGATATCGCAATCAAAGTAGCAAGGAAGAGTGTGACTCGAATAAACAAAGTGGGTGCGTAGAAGTGGCAGGGGAAGTTTTGGCAGATTGCGCCGTACTGCTCCTGCGAAAGCAATTTGCTGTCAAACCAGGTTTGTGCTTCTGTCTGAATGGTAAAATTGACGAAGGATCTCCGGTCGTAAGCCAGCATGAGCTACCGATTCCCCAATGTTCGCACCGAACGAATGACAAAGAAAACGAGTCCTATGCACGACGCCAAAAAATACAGGTACCAGATTACCGGATCTATGTTGCCGAGCCGTGCAATCATGTACGTAACCGCAATGTACAGAGAAGTTACTCCCATGAGAAAAAAGACGTAGGTTTGCGTTTTTCGGGCATGGTAAATAGCGCCGGCGCTGGTTGTCGCCAGGATCAGAAAGAAAAGCAGCTTTGGCTGAAATTGAAACAGCGCCGCCAGCAACGCGGTGAGCAGAATCACCGAATTCCAGAGCAGATAAGAAAAGGTGAAGTGTCTCTTGATTTTTAGATTGTCAAGAACGAAAGCAATTGCGGTGAGGCAAACCGAAAAAATGATTGCAGGGTAGATGAGGGACTCTTCCGAGAACACGTTGTTCTTATACCAGGCGACCACCGAGACCTGCAGGCCAACGGCCGCTGCTGCCGTTACGATAGCGAGGGACAGCACGCCGCGGTGGTCAAATACGTAGGCCACGACAAAAAACAGTGCGGCCGGAACTGCCACTGCCAGCCCCCATTGCTGACCGAAAACGCCGTAGATGTTTTGCAGATAGCCTTCGATGATCAGGAACAGCAGCGCACCCAGGAGAAGGACATAATCATAGTAGGGAGTCGGACTTTCCACTTCGGCGGTGGTGAACGGCGCCCGGTGCCTGCCGGCGTACCAAAAGCACGCCAGCATGATGGCAGACAGGACGACATTGTTGAGCAGATGAGCCAGGCTGCCCGCGTTCTCATAAATCAGAATGCCTGCGCCGGTGGTGAACGAGAGGACGCCGAGGTAGAGACCAGTTCGCAATTCATAGTACAGGGAAAAGATTTTCTTTGAATAGATTGCTGACAGAAGGGTATACTGCTTCTTGTCGAGAAGTTTTTTTTCGAAAAGTTGGTCGAGGTAGGGGAAAGGCATGCGCGTCTCGTGCTACGGGTTTTGTTTGTGCAGATTTGTCAAGAGCGTTTTGCATTTTTCGGCGGACTGTTCATAAGCTCTCTTTTCCTGGTCTGCGACAGCGAGATAGCCGACGACAATATTGGAGAATTTGGTCATTCTTAAAAGTCGTGGGTCCATGGCACCAAGAGTACGAAAATCAACATGTTCATAAAAGAACGGGATGATGTACTGATTTAGAAAGTCATTAAAGACCTTTTAGACAGTAGCGATTTCATCATAGAAATTATAGAGAGCACTGATCTGTTTTTTCAGTTCGAAGCTCCTGATGAGTTCAATGCTGCCTGCCGACTTGAGGGATTCGTAGGTCATGTTTTGCGGCGCGAACTTGGCCACAATAAACATATTAGCAGCATAAGAACCGGTTGAATCGTGAGTGAGTCTTTCGTGCCGAATAAGGTAGTCCAGTCTCTTAACAGCCCTCAGATTGTCTGATACCAGTTTGGCCGATACTTCGAGTGCCTTGATATCCGACTCTATGTCTTTGATCAAAGATTGAATGTACAGCGCCTCCTTCTGGCTGTTCTTGCGGTTCTCCTGCCAATTATTAAGCGCAAAGGCCGCCGTGATTCCCACGATTACCACAAGCAGTTCAATGAAATGATTTTTCCAGTTGATGGATTCACTCATGAGTGACTAACCTGCGATGATAGTTGATTTGTCCGAGATGGTAGCCAAGGTGTGCGGTGAGATGAATCAGAGTCTGCTCAGTTGAAGCGGTCTGTGCTCCTATCTGTTCCGGAAACACCTGCTGCAGATCGTCCCGGGAAAGCGAGGAGAGCGTATTTTGAACGACCGCGATTGTTTCGTCGATACGGAGGAGCAGGTCGGTCCTTGCCACATGCTTGTCAGCGAATTCAGCCGGGCGGTTTCTGACGTAGCCGCTTTTTCCCAGCACCGCGCCAATGTAGTGTTTCAGATTGCCGATCAGGTG
>SMXE01000006.1 GCA_004357015.1 Caldithrix sp. | reverse complement strand
TGAATGGAGGGAGATTGGCTTTGGGCGTCATCATTGAAGAGCTAAACCAGAACGTTATCGGAAAACGCCTGGGGCAAAACCTGTACAATCCAACCGGAAATCTGCTCCTTAGAAAAGGCGTCGAAATTAGCCCCCGCTATTTCGAGTTTTTTGTGGGCAGAGGTTATCGCAGCATTTTTCTCCTCAGTAATGAACCAGACCGCGGGCTTTCGAGCGTCCATTACAACTCTGATAAACTGCTTGCCACAGCGCCCTATCTGTTGAAACGTGTCTTCAGAAAACTGAAGTTGGAAGAGAGCGTAAATGCTGCACAGGCCAGGGGTGAACTCCTGTCGCTGGCGGAATCCATTCTGGTGCACGTGCGAAACACACTGCGCGTTCCACCCAAAATTATGGAGCTTAAGCGGGCGGAGGACTACCTCTACCAACACTCGGTGAACGTCGCAGTACACTCGATCTTGATTGGGCAAAAACTCGACTTTCACGACAAGAAGCTGTTGACCCTTGCCATTTCCGCACTCTTGCACGACTTCGGAATGATGTTTGTGGACGATGCCATCGTCAACAAGACCACCCGTCTGGAGGAAGCGGAATTCGAGCAGGTCAAAGAGCATACGACCAAAGGATTCACCCATCTTGTGCGTAACTGCTTTTTCGACGGCATGATCACCATCGCATCGGTGCAGCATCATGAACGTTACGACGGCCATGGCTATCCTAAGAGTCTCGAAGGAGAGTCCATTCACGAGTACTCCCGGATCATTGCTTTGACCGATTTCTTCGATGCCTGGACCTCTGACCGGCCGCATCGCCGATTAAACAGCGTCGAACATGCGATGGAGTTCATCCGGGCGAACCAAAGCACGATTTTCGATCCTACGCTGGCGGCACGCTTCGTCGAGACCTTCGGATAGAAAGTACTGAAAACTCACCGCGGCATTTCACGGCTTGGCAGACAAGAGCGCATAGTGCGAATCGAAAATTGTCAATGCCTCTTCCGTTGTAAGAGCTGATTATGGCCGAAGATTCATTTCAAGATAAAACAGAAGACGCAACACCTAAGCGGCTTGAGAAGGCCAGAGAGGAAGGCAACGTTGCGAAGAGCGTGGAATTCAATTCTGTGGTCATGCTGTTTGCCGGCCTGATGAGTTTGAGTTTCATGGGTACGCATATCTTTTCCAAACTCGTCAGCGGGTTTCGGATATTTTACAATGAAGCGGGCAGCATGTCCCTGACCTCGGATAGCATCAATTACTACATTCATCTGGGAGTGAAATCATTCCTGAGTCTGGTGGGGCCGTTTGCCGGCGTAATGTTGCTGGTTGGATTGGCGGCCAACATATCTCAGGTGGGATTTATGTTTAGCCCCAAGGCGCTGGCGCCGAAATTCTCTAAGGTCAATCCCATAAAGGGCATGAAGAAACTCGTTTCGCCCAAGTCTCTTGTCGAGTTGGTCAAAGGCATCGTCAAGCTGAGCATCATCGGCACGATCGCGTACTCGACTTTGATGGGGCACCAAGATGAATATCTGCGCTTGATGAATGAAAGCGTTGGCGGCATTCTGTCTTTCATCGCTGACGTCATGTTTCAGGTGGCCATTCGCACGACCATGGCGTTGCTGCTCTTGGCGATTATTGACATGATTTACCAGCGGTGGCAGTATAAGCGCGATATGCGGATGAGCAAACAGGAAGTCAAGGATGAGCATAAGCAGGCAGAGGGTGACCCTCTGGTCAAGGGCGCCATCCGCAGCATGCAGCAACAACGCGCCCGCGAGCGCATGATGGACAAAGTGCCAGAGGCCGACGTGATTATCACCAACCCGACCCGCCTGGCTATCGCGCTGAAATACGATCCGGACGAGCTGGGGGCGCCGGTTGTGCTTGCCAAAGGGGCGCGACTCATCGCGAAGAAAATCAGGGAAGTCGCGGAAAAACACAATATTCCTATTTATGAAAACAAGCCGCTCGCCCGCTCCCTATACAAACTCGGCGAAGTTGGCAAAGAGATACCCGCCGAACTCTTCCGCGCAGTGGCAGAAGTGTTTGCCTTTGTTTTCCAAATGAAGAATCGAAGAAACTAATGCAACGCTGGTTTAGACAGATAAACGCTTGTGGCTGACAATCAACAAATAGGCGGAAATTTTCGTTTTCTACACATGATTCAGCAGCGGGTCGATATCCTGTTGGCCATCGCAGTGGTTGCGGTGCTCATGTTCATGATCATCCCCTTGCCCAGCTTTTTTCTGGACATTTTGCTGGCCATTAGCATCACGCTCTCCCTGATGATTCTTCTCGTGCCCCTGTATGTCGAGAAACCGCTGGAGTTCTCCGTATTCCCGGGCGTTTTGTTGCTGGTGACGCTTTTCCGACTTTCACTGAACGTAGCATCGACCCGGTTGATTCTGGGCGATGCGTTTGCCGGCGACGTCATCGAAGCATTTGGCAATTTTGTGATCGGCGGCAACTACGTTGTCGGGCTGGTGGTTTTCGTCATTTTGAATGTCATCAACTTTGTGGTCATCACGAAGGGTTCGGGAAGAATCGCAGAAGTTGCAGCGCGCTTTACCCTGGATGCCATGCCGGGCAAGCAGATGGCCATCGATGCAGACCTCAATGCCGGCCTCCTGACCGAGAACGAGGCCCGCACGCGGCGCGATGAAATCCGGCGCGAAGCAGACTTTTACGGTTCAATGGACGGCGCCAGCAAGTTCGTGCGCGGCGACGCGATTGCCGGCGTGCTGATTACAATCATCAATATTCTCGGCGGCTTGATCATCGGAGTGGTTCAGCGCGACATGCCGTTGGACGAGGCCCTGCGGACCTACACCGTCCTGACGGTTGGCGACGGTCTGGTTTCACAAATCCCGGCGTTGCTCATCTCAACCGCCGCCGGTATCATCGTGACGCGCGCCACTTCTGGCGGCACGTTAGGCAGCACCATGAGCAGACAGCTTTTCGCCAAACCGCGCGCAAACTACGTTGCCGGTGGCATCCTGGTGCTGCTCGGGCTGGTTCCTGGCATGCCGATGCTGCCTTTTGTGCTGCTGGGCGTGACAAACGTGGGCATCGGATATGTTGCACAGGGCGCTATTAAGAACAGGGCAATGGCAAAGGCAAAGGCAAAGGTAGAGGAGGGACCGGAGCCTGAACCTGAGGAGCGGGAACAGATAGAGAGTTACCTGCATGTCGATCCGATGGAGATCGAAATCGGGTACAGTTTGATTCCACTTATCGATGTCAATCAGGGCGGCGAACTGCTCAATAGCATCACCATGATCCGCAAACAAATTGCGCAGGAATTTGGCATTGTGGTGCCGCCTATCCGAATTCGTGATAACATACAGTTCAACTCCAATGAGTATGTCATCAAAATAAAGGGCAACGAAATCGCGCGCGGCGAAGTGATGACCGACTACTACCTTGCCCTGACGCCGGAAGGCGATGACGACGATCTGGAAGGCATCAAGACCACGGACCCGACCTACAACTTGCCAGCCTACTGGCTGAACGCGGAGCAGAAGGAGAAGGCAGAGCTCAAGGGATACGCTGTGGTCGATGCCACTGCCGTGGTTTCAACACACCTGATGGAAATTCTGAAGCGGAACGCTCATAAAATCCTCGACCGTCAGGCGGTGCAGAACCTTCTCGACAATTTAAAGGAAGATCATTCGGCAGTGGTGGAAGAACTCGTACCGAACATGCTGACCGTCGGTACCGTGCAAAATGTTTTGAAAAATCTGCTGCGTGAGAGCATCCCCGTGCGCGACCTGCCCACGATTCTGGAAGCTCTGGCGGACCGGGCGGCACTGACCAAAGATCCCGACATCTTGACCGAGTACGTGCGGGGGGCGCTGACTGAGACCATCACCAATTTGCACCAAAATGAGCAAGGCGAAATCACCGCCATCACCCTTGATGCGAAACTGGAAGAGCGGCTTATGCAGCAGATTGCGGCGGGCAAGCAGCCGAGTCAGAATCTGAACCTGGCGCCGCAAACCATGAACGCGCTTTACAAACAGGTTTCAGAAAAAATTCAGGAACTGATAACGGTCGGCGGCAAAGCCATTCTCCTAACCGGGCCGTCTGTGCGGCGGTACATCAAAGCTTTCTTCGAGCCGGTTTTGCCGGAGCTGGCTGTGCTTTCTATTTCAGAATTGCTGCCAACCATCGTAATTAACACAATCGGAAGCGTAGGACTTGAGAGCTATGATTAGAAAATTCAAAGCCCCCAGCATGCAGGAAGCCATGAAACTGGCGAAGGATTTTTTCGGTGACGAGGCCGTTGTGCTGCAGTCCAGAAAAGTGAAAGACAGGAGCCTGGCGCACACGGATGATGATGAGTTGGTCGAGATCACTGTCACCTCCGAGAAACACGTAAAGCAGGCGCGGCAACAGGCAAACAGAACAGCGCGGGTTTACACACCCGCAGATGCCAGGCGCCAGGTGAAAAAGCCGCCGACCACGCCAGTCGCTTCTGACGACCGGAAAATGGCTGAAATCAAGAGAGAACTATTGCAGCTGAAAAGTGCAATGGACAGCTTGCGGGAGGACATTCGCCGTTCCCACATGAATGTGCTGCCTGACACGTACCGTCTTCTGGAGCAGGACAAAGGCTTCGACCCGGATGTTGCGGCAGAGCTGGTACAAAATGTTTTTCTGAAACTGGAAGGCACCGACATCCGGGATGACGCCCGGATCAAGGAAGTGCTGCATCTCGAGATCACTCGCGGTTTGAGCATCAACAACCGTCTGGAACTGCTTTCCGGACGGCCCAAGATGCTGTGCCTGGTCGGGCCCACCGGAATGGGCAAGACCACTTCGATTATCAAACTGGCAACCCACCCGGAGTTTTATGGCAGTAAACGCGTTGGCTTGATAACCATAGATACCTACCGGGTTGCGGCAGCAGCGCAACTCAAGACCTTTGCCGCGCTGGCAAAGATTCCACTGGAGATCGTGTACGAGCCGGCCGATTTCGGCGCGGCAGTGGATCGCTTGCGCGACCGCGAAGTGATTCTCGTGGACACCGCCGGGCGCAGTCCGCTCAACGACGACCATCTGGCAGATCTGAGGCAGTTCTTTGCAGTGGCAATGCCGGACGAAATCCATCTTGTCCTGTCGGTTTCCATGCGTTCAGATAACCTGGTGGCTGCCGCGTCGAATTTTTCATCCCTGCCGGTGAGTAACATCATCGTTTCAAAGATCGATGAGACCGTGCGGCTTGGGAACATATTCAATGTGGGCAGGAAAATTGATTTGCCGCTCTCGTTTTTGACTAATGGTCAAAAAGTTCCTGACGATATACAATTAGCGGAAAAAAGTAAAATCGCAAATCTCATTCTCAACTAATGTTGACCAGAGTCGCCACTAAAGTTAGTCTGTTTGCAGCCTTCATCACCTTTGTGTATTGCGTCGTGACAGACATCTCAATGGCTGTGAGTTTCACAAGAGCGCTGGTTGTTTTTGCCGGATTTTATCTGATCTTGATAGCCTTTTTCATCACGCTGCGTTTTATCTTCGGCCGCCGGAAGAAGGAAGAGGATGAACAGATCGGCGTCCCTCAGGATAAGGAAGAGGCGGCAGAGGAGAAGGAGTTGGCCAAAGCCGAGACTGTTGGAGTTGAAGGTGAATAACGAGGACCTCGTCAAACAATATCTGAAGTCTGGCGATCCCAAGCTGCGGGAACAGAGCATCATCAGGTTTCTTCCGGTTGTGAAGTACGTCATCGGCCGCTTGAATCTGCCGGTGCGCAACAAGACCGAGCTGGAGGACATTCATAGCGCCGGCATCGTCGGACTGATTCGCGCGCTGGAAGACTTCGACCTGTCGAAAAACACCGCTTTTAAGACATACGCGACATGGCGCGTCCGGGGCCACATCCTCGACTATCTCCGTAAGATCGACTTCATCAGCAGGGGAGACCGAACCAAAATTCGTATGATCGAAAAGGCCATATCGGATCTCTCTCTGCGCTATGGCCGGGAGCCGTCGGCTTTTGAGGTTGCAAATACTTTGGGCATGGATCTGCGGGAATGCCACCGCCTGCTGGAAGCGGCGCAGTTGAGTTTTACCATATCGCTGGATCAAACCCAGCAGATAGACGGTGAGGAAGTGCGGCTCAGCGATGTCATTGCGGACGAGAAGATCATCGGACCGTTGGAGCAACTCAGCAAGAAAAACACGCTCTGGCTGGTTAAGGAGGCCATTTTTAGATTGCCGGAACGCCAGCGTCTCATTGTCTTGATGTACTACAACGATGAAATGACGCTGCTCGAAATCGGTAAAGTGCTGAATCTTTCTGAATCGAGAATCAGTCGCTTGCTGGGTAAAGCCATTCTCTGTATCAGAAATGAGCTGAAGGGCATGGAAGTGCAGGTGCCCTGAGGTCGTAAGAAGTAACTCAGCCATGGCATTTAGCTGTTGGCCTTTATTGACCTGTTTAATTCATAGCGCGGCGAAGCCGCATGATAGTCGGACGATTATTTGGCTTGGAGCAATTGTGCTCCAACAATGCGGAGTAACGGAATCTCTGCGAACTCAGCGGTGAATAATTCAGGTTGATAAATTGGGTGCACACAAT
>SMXE01000005.1 GCA_004357015.1 Caldithrix sp. | reverse complement strand
CGAACCCGCGACATCCTCATTACAAGTGAGGTGCTCTACCAACTGAGCTATGGTGGCACAAGATTCTAGAAATCGGATAATTGGTCTTGGTCAAATGGCGCCATTCGGTTAAAATACAGCCTCCTAATATAGAAATATATACACTATTGTCAAGCACTTTTTGATGCCTTTGGCCACTTCAATGGAGCCGCCATTCGGTGCCCTTTCCGCCGTCCTCCAGTATAATTCCCCGCTCATTCAATCCGTCTCGAATCTTATCTGCCAACGCCCACTCCCTCTTCGCACGCAACTCCTGCCTTATTTCAATTAAAAACGTAACAAGTTCGGAGACCAAACCTGAACTTAGGTCGGTTTGGTCGCGGCTTATCAGCCCAAGAAACGCGTCGGTTTCTTCAATTTCATGCCTGACCAGCGTCAGGGTCGCCAACTCTTCTACCGAGTGCTCCTCTTTCGACAGTAATTTATTCGCCTCTCTCACCATTTCGAACAGGTTAGAAAGTGCCGTGGGGGTATTCAAATCATCGGCCATGGCGGAAATCAATCCCGCTTTGAGCGAAGCAAACGGCTCCGGTAGCACACTCAACTTCAAGTCGGTCAGGGTGTTTTTGTCGAGAAGCGCGCACAACTTGTCGTAAAAAATCTTTAGCCGGGAAGAAGCGCTTTCAGCCGCCTGCAAACCTGCTTCGGTCAGGTCGATGGGACTGCGGTAGTGTTTTTGCAAGAAAAACATCCTGAGCACGGAGCCGGAAAACTTCTTTAAAACTTCCCGCACTGTAAGTATGTTCCCAATCGATTTGGACATTTTTTCGCCATCGATTTGCAAAAGGCCGTTGTGCAGCCAGTAGCGGACAAACGGCTCTCCGGTAGCGCACTCGCTCTGGGCGACTTCATTCTCGTGATGCGGGAAAATCAGATCATGGCCGCCGGCATGGATATCAAACGTATGTCCCAGATGTTTCATGGACATTGCCGAACACTCGATGTGCCAGCCTGGCCGACCACTCCCCCATGGGCTGTCCCAGGCAGGTTCACCCGGTTTCCGGCTTTTCCACAGGACAAAATCAAGTGGATTGTTTTTTGATTCATTGACTGCAACTCGCGCCCCTGCCCGCAAGTCCTCGAGTTTCTTCCCCGACAACTTGCCATAAGTATCGAATTTTGCAACGTTAAAAAACACATCGCTGCCAGCCTTATATGCAAAACCTTTATCGAGCAAATTTTTGATCAAAGCAATGATGGTATCAACATTCTCTGTAGCCTTTGGATGGATATCCGCCGGTCTCACACCCAGAGCCCGAATATCTTCGAAAAAAGCCCGGGCATATTTTGTTGCAATTTCAGAAGTATCGACCCCTTCCTGGTTCGCCCGGTTGATGATGCGGTCATCGATATCCGTCAAGTTCAAGACATAGGTAACATCGTACTTGAGATACTCAAAAAAGCTCCGCAATACGTCAAACACAATGAACGGACGGGCGTTGCCGATGTGAATATAGCCGTACACTGTGGGGCCGCATATATAGAACCTCACCTTGCTCTCTTCAATCGGGATGAACGTTTCCTTCTTTCGGGTCAATGAATTGAACAACTTGAGCGTCATTTGCTTCTCAATCGTTTAGTCCACCAACTGCCGGACGAATTTTTCCACTCTTGTCTTGCCGAGGATTTCTGCAATCGCTGCCAGATCGGGCCCGTGTATTCGACCGGATAAAGCGACACGAACAGGAATCCAGAGATCCTTTCCCATAATACCGGATTCTTGTTGCACTTCTTTCATGATGTTGCGAAAGACGTTAGCGTCAAGATGATCGTAGTTGCTGAGGATCCGTACGAATGCCCAGTACACCTTCTGGGACGAGTCGCGTGAGGAAATCGCGATGGCCTCTCCCTCCGTGGGCTGTATCTGGTCAACAAAAAAAGGCTGCACCAGTTCAGGGAGCTGTCCGAGATAATCGATCTTGGTCTGCAACAAATTCAGCACCTTGGTGAGCACCTCCTCATTGCTCGCATCTGTTGCAATGTTCCCGAGGTAAGCGGCGGCCAGTTCTTTGAACTTGTCTCCAGAAAGGTTGCGGATGTACTGGCCGTTCATCCAGCTGAGCTTTGTGGTATCGAAAATCGCTGAGGATTTTGACATGCGTTCGAAGCTGAATTCATTGATGAGACGGTCGCGAGACAGTATCTCTTCACCCGACTCTGACGACCAACTCAACAAACTCAGGAAATTGATCAGCGCTTCCGGCAGGTAGCCCCCCTCCTTAAATTCTTTTACGGAAGTGGCGCCGTGGCGTTTGGACAAGCGCGTCCGGTCAGCGCCAAGTATCATAGGAATATGGCCAAAGCGCGGCACGGAAAAGCTGAGCGCCTCGAAAATGAGTATCTGCTTTGGCGTGTTTGACACATGGTCGTCGCCGCGAATGACGTGCGTGATTTCCATCAACGCGTCATCGATTGCCGCTGCAAAATTGTAGGTTGGAAGCCCGTTTGAACGCACTACAACAAAATCGCCAACATTCCCCCCGTCAAACCCCAACTCGCCTTTGACGAGATCCTGCCATTTTATCTCGCACGATGGCACCTCAAACAGCCACCCAGGCTGCTTTCCCTCACACGCACACACCTGCAGTTCGGATTCCGACGCCTCCAAATTCTTGCGGATGTACGGCACCGGATCGCCACGCTCGATGGCAGTTTTTCGGATTTCCTCCAGCTCCACATCTGATTTGCAGCAGGGGTAAACTTTGCCCAGTACCTGCAGCCGCCGCAGGTGCTCCTGATAAATAGCCAGCCGATCCGATTGCCGGTAAGGCCCGTAATCTCCGCCTTTGTCCGGACCTTCGTCCCACGTCAAACCGAACCAGCTCAGATCATCGAGTATGGACTGCTCAGACTGCCTAGTGGAACGCCTCGCGTCTGAATCTTCAATGCGAAGAACGAAGGCACCTTGGTGCTTTTTTGCGAAAATCCAGTTCAGGATCGCGGTTCTGATGTTGCCAATGTGCAAATGCCCCGTCGGACTTGGGGCGAAACGGACTCGAACAGATGACATCAGTTCCCCTCGATCTCCTCGACCAGAACACAGGCGTAAACCGCTACGCCCTCTTCTCGCCCGACGAAGCCCATTTTTTCCGAACGCGTGGCTTTCACCGAAATCCTCGACACTGATGCTGACAGCGCCCCAGCAATATTCTTGCGCATTTCTTCGATGTGTTCTGCAAGTTTTGGCCGCTCCAAAACAACGGTTGAATCGATGTTTCCCACTTGGTAACCCTCACGTCTCGCCATCGCTGCGATTTCTTTCAAAAGCAGCAAACTCGAGACGCCGGCAAAACGCTCATCGTCGTCCGGAAAGTGCGTGCCGAGATCGCCGAGCGACAGGCTGCCGAGGATGGCATCGCCGATGGCATGGCTCAACGCATCCGCGTCGGAATGCCCAAGCAATCCGCGTTCATTCGGGATTTCTACACCGCCAAGCACCAGCTTGCGGCCAACCACCAATGGGTGGACATCATATCCAAAACCGATTCGCATCAGGTTAACGCAGCAACGCCTCCGCTAGTTTGAAATCCGCTGGCACAGTAATTTTCATATTCTCGAAATCACCCTCAACGATCCGTACGGGATGTCCAATCGCCTCGACCAGCGCCGATTCATCTGTGCTATAATTGCCATCTTCAAAAGCTCTGTCATACGCCGCTAGCAGCAGGTCATATTTGAAAGCCTGCGGCGTCTGCACCGACCAGAGTGTGGCGCGGTCCAGTGTCTCACCTACCATGCCGGCATGGCCGGTCTTAATCGTGTCTCGCGGGGGTATGGCTAAAATAGCAGCGCCGTTTTCAGCAGCAGTCGCGACCACTAAGGCTATTTTATCCACGGCCACAAAGGGTCGAACCGCGTCATGCACCACGACGACGTCCGGGTTGTCCAACGCCTTCAGACCCTGGTAGACCGAATCCTGCCGTTCCTTGCCACCCGCCACCACCTGGCGAATTTTCGGAAACCGGTAGCGCTCAACAATTTCTTGCGTAACGTGCGGCAGCCAATCCTGTGATGCCACAATAAAAACGTCGTCCACAGCGGCGCACGCTTCGAATTTCTCCAATGTGTGACAAATAACAGGCTTACCGCCGATGGCCTGAAACTGCTTGGGCAGGTCACCTCCGCTTCTGAGGCCCTGCCCAGCCGCAACAATAATTGCCGAAGTTTTCAATGAATCCCGCAGTCTTGTTTCTATTCGATCAGCATGGCGTCGCCGTAGCTGTAAAAGCGAAATTTTTCCCGAATGGCTTTACGGTACGCCTTGAATACAAAGTCACGCCCGCCGGACGCGCAGGCCAACATGAGCAGTGTCGAACTCGGCAGGTGAAAGTTGGTGATCAGGCAATCCACCACCTTAAACTCGTAGGGAGGATAGATGAACTTGTCGGTCCAGCCGCGGCCCATCTTGGCGTATCCTTCGGAAGTCACTGCAGTTTCCAGTGCGCGCGTGGTGCTCGTGCCGACCGCGAATACGCGGCCACCCTCCTTCCTCGTCTGGTTGATGACATCTGCGGTCTTTGCGTAGACCTCGTAGTATTCGGAATCCATTTTGTGGCGGCTCAGGTCTTCAACCACAACCTGCCTGAAGCTGCCGAGTCCCAAATGCAGTACAATCCTGACGACTTGAACGCCCTTTTGCTCCAGTTTTCGCAGCAAAGGCTTGGTGAAATGCAGGCCTGCTGTGGGCGCCGCTACGGCGCCGCGCACTTCAGAATACACGGTCTGGTAGCGCTGCTTGTCAGAGGGCTCCGGCTCACGATTAATGTAGGGCGGTAAGGGCGACTGTCCAATCTTCTCAACGATCTCGTAAAAGTCTCCGTTATAATTGAAGCGCACCACGCGGCCGCCGGAAACGGTGTTATCGATAACATCGCAATAGAGTTTGTTGTTCACTGACAGACGGTTGCCGACCCGCACTTTTCGCGCCGGTTTTACCAACACTTCCCATAAGCCGTTTTCAAGCTCCCGCAACAGAAAAATCTCCACCTGCGCGTCGGTTTTGTCTTTGGTGCCCATCAACCGCGCCGGGAAGACCTTGGTCTCATTGATGACCAGGCAGTCTCCTTTTTTGAAATGCTTCGTGATATCCGAGAAGACTTTCATCTCGATAGTTTGGTTCTCACGATTGAGCACCATCAGCCGCGCCTTGTCTCTTTTTTCTGCCGGGTACTGCGCGATCATCTTGTCAGACAACCTGTACTTAAAGTCGGAAAGTTTCATTTCGGTTACTCCCTTTCACACGTTAGATAAGTTTCGGATTCTCCAACCACATCTCGACCTCTCAAACCTCCGTGTCTGTGCCCTTTTCTGACCCGACGCAGTCAGAACCAAATAGTCAATTAACCGCCGGGAACGCAGAGATCACTCAGAAAGACCTTTGAACTCTCTGCTGTTAGGTTTGTGGAGCCATGAAGAAATGTCCCGACAAATGATGATAGAATTTGACTTATCAGGCACTAAAATAGCTTCTGCTGGTGAAATGCCTTTCCCTTCATGATGCCGAAATGCCGATAGGCCAGTTCAGTCGCAACCCTTCCTCGTGGTGTCCGCTGTAGTAAACCCTCTTGAATCAAGTAAGGTTCATAGATTTCTTCCAGTGTTTCCCCCTGCTCGCCAATGGCCACTGCCAGGGTGTTGATTCCCACGGGCCCGCCGTTGAACTTCTCCATCATGACTCTCAAAATGCGCTTGTCCATCTCATCCAGCCCCAGCCGGTCCACGTCCAAGCGGATCAGAGAGGCCTCTGCTATCTCTCTGGTTATGGTACCATCGCCTTCCATTTGGGCGAAATCGCGAATGCGCCGCAACAGCCGGTTCGCAATGCGCGCGGTGCCGCGGGAACGCTGGGCGATTTCAAGTCCGGCCTCCGTGTCCAGTTCAACTTCCAGAATGACCGCCGAGCGTGCAATAATTTTGTAGAGTTCTTCCGGCTTATAATAATCCAGACGATTGACTACGCCAAAGCGCGAACGCAGGGGCGAAGTCAGCAGTCCGGCGCGCGTCGTTGCGCCCACGAGCGTAAATTTCGGCAGTTGAATCTGAATGGTTCTGGCGTTGGCGCCGCGATCGATAATAATATCCAGTTTGTAATCTTCCATCGCCGGGTAAAGGTACTCTTCCACCACGCGGTTTAGACGGTGAATTTCATCGATGAACAAAACATCATGCTCACCAAGATTGGTCAACAGGCCGGCCAGATCCGCAGCCTTGTCGAGCGCCGGCCCCGAGGTCACCCTTATGTTGGCTCCCAGTTCATTGGCGATGATGTGCGCCAGCGTTGTTTTGCCCAACCCTGGCGGGCCGTAAAACAAGACATGATCCAGCGCCTCGTCGCGCGCCTTTGCCGCACCGATAAAGACCTTAAGATTATCTTTGATGCCATCCTGGCCCACGAAGTCTTCAAAGCTAACCGGGCGTAAAGTACGGTCAAATTCGCTCTCTCCTTCTACCCTCTGCGGTGTTGTCGTTCTATCCTGTTCCACGTTTCTTTCTCGGCTCAGGCCTTTTGCAGTGACCTGCGGATCAACTCGTCCAGCGGCAGATCGGGTTCGGCAGCCAGTATCTTAGACAACGACCGCTGGGCATCCGCCCTCGCATATCCCAGCGAGATCAGCCCCATGACCGCCTCCTCCAGCTTGCCGATGCTCTCTGATGGCACCGCCGCCGCCAGGGCTGCACCCGGAACACCGGTGACATCTTCGAGCTTGTCCCTGAGTTCAAGACTCAGTCGCTGTGCCATCTTTTTACCGATACCTGGCAATTTCGTCAGCCGGTCGACATCGCCGTTCACGATACACAACGTCAAATTGTCGATGGTCGTTCCCGATAAGATGCCGAGCGCCAGCTTAGGGCCCACGCCAGAAACCGAAATGAGCCTTGCAAACATCGACTTCTCTTTTTTGCTGGCAAAGCCGAACAGCAGCAGAGCATCTTCTCGCACATGCTGGTAGGTCATCAACTTCATGCGTTGACCAATATCTCCCAAGGACTCGTACGTCGAAACCGGAATGAAAACCTCGTAGCCCACACCGCTAACGTCCAGCACCACTGAGGTCGGCGCTTTTTCAACGATCACACCGTCGAGTTGCGCAATCATACGCTTGCCTTTGCCCGGTGTAGGTGGCATAGCGCGACCGCAAGCGCATCCGATGCGTCCAGCGGCTCCGGCAACTCCTGCAGCCGCAAAAGTTGTTGTACCATTCTCTGAACCTGCTCTTTCGAAGCTGCGCCATTTCCAGCGATTGATTGCTTGATTTCTCTTGGGAAATAATCGGCGGTAGGGACCTGATTGTTGATTGCTGCAACGATGGCGACGCCCCTGGCATGACCCATCTTGATCGCCACCTTGGGGTTCTTGGCGTAAAACAGATTCTCGATCGCCAGTACGTCCGGGTGAAACTCGGTGACAATTCGCGTTATTGCGTCGTAGATTTTTTTGAGCCGGTCAGGAAAAGCCTCTTTTGCTGCCAGTTTCAAGCAGCCGTATTCCAGTGCCGTCGACTCATTGCGGTTGCCATCAACAATTCCAAATCCCAATGCCAGCGTGCCGGGGTCCACGCCGAGAACTCGCATTTCCTCCGCGTTCCCTATTCCATCTGCTCCATAACTGAAACATCCATGTCGAAATTGGAATAGACCTGCTGCACATCGTCATGATCTTCCAAAAAATCCAAGATCTTCAGGAGATGCTCGGCATCCTTACCCTCCACCTTGACTGTGTTTTTGGGATACTGGGTGAGGCCGCAGGATGCGACCTTGACGCCGTTGGACTCTAGCGCACTCCGGACTTTCTCCAGGTCATCTATCGAAGACGTGATCTCGAAAAACTCCTCCTCTGTTGTCAAATCCTCCGCGCCCGCATCCATGACGATCATCAGCAGTTCGTCTTCATCCAGTCCCTCACCCGGAACGGTAATCAACCCCTTTTTCTCAAACATCCACGAAACTGCGCCCGATTCTGCCAGGCTGCCACCGTGCTTGCTCAAAATATGGCGCACTTCGGCGACCGTACGATTGCGATTATCCGTCAGAACCTCAATGTAAATTGCGACGCCGCCCGGGCCATACCCTTCGAGCAAGCCTTCCTCATAGGTCACCCCCGGCAGATCACCTGTGCCTTTCTTGATGGCGCGCTCAACGTTCGTGGTCGGCATATTTGCCGCCCGGGCCGCTGCGATAGCCGTTCGCAGACGGGGATTGGAGGTTTCATCACCGCCGCCCTCACGCGCTGCAAGGGTGATGTCTTTGATCAATCTTGTGAAGGCCTTGCCGCGTTCGGCATCGACTTTCGCCTTCTTGTGTTTAATCGTGCTCCACTTAGAATGTCCAGACATAAAACCCTCCAAATGTTAGCACCAAATATAACACATTTTCGGCCGGTTTGCAAATTAAATGTTGATGTGAGTAAGCCGACGCACTTTGGGAGTAGGGACGAAGCATTCCTTACCAATTTTTGTGCTGAGTTCCAGTTTGTCTCGCTTCAGTGCACAACAAAAAAAACGGCATCCTAAAGGACACCGCTTTTTGAAGCTTCGCTTTTTCTAAACGAATTTATCTAAAATTGTTCGAGTTCCCCGTATGCTTTCTTTAGATTGATCTTCGTTCGAATCACCCAGGCATCGCGGAAGCCTCTGCGGATGGCCACTTTCTGCACCTTCTCCGCGTCGTTCCAGTTCACGAAATCACCGACACGCACTTTGTAAAACGGCGGGTCGAACACGCGGTACACTTCCTCATCGAAACGCAGAATCGCATCTCTTTCTACATTGCGCGCCTCTTCCGGATCCGTAGTCTGAATGATCTGGATTCGATAGCCAGTACCGATG
>SMXE01000227.1 GCA_004357015.1 Caldithrix sp. | reverse complement strand
CAATCAGTGGCCCCATTGTGGCCCTAAAATGACAGAATTATTTTTTTGCCAATCCCTTTTCAATATCTAAGATTTCTGTTTTATATACAACGATCTTTACTATTTGTAAACAGAGCGTTGGTCTCATAACCCAAAGGTCGGGGGTTCGAATCCCTCCCTGCTACAGTAAAATGGCTCGATATTCCGCGGACTTTTTTGTTTATAAAAGGGAAAAGTATGTGTTTTGGCATTCTGAAAAGTGGGAAATGATACCTTCATAATATCTTCGTATCAAGAGGGTTATTAGCCTTGGGAATGTGACAGGGGGGCTGAAGATTTTACCGTGTATTTAGAGTTAATACGTTTGCGTCAGCTTTTAAAAAGAAATGGGTAGCTACTTATATTGTAAGTTCATAAGACAGGAGTTATCATAGTATCGACGTAATCTTTAGTTAAGAGCAAATATACTTTTACAGAATTATGTTCAATCCAAGTGGATATCGTTCTTTTTAAATTCCCTCATAAGTTGTTTTTGCCGACTCATCGCTTCTTTTTGCTTCTTTGCCAAGTCATGGATTTTCTGGAAATTAGTCGGTTCGCTTTTTCCTTGATTGAAATATTTGGCCAAAAGATTAACAGTGGGAAATTTAAACAACTCCATAATAGATAAATCTTGCTTGAATATTTGGCGAAGCTTGCTTTGAACCTGAATCAGAGAAAATGAATGTCCGCCAAGGTCAAAGAAATTATTATCGATGCCCACCTTATCTACATGAAGCACTTCTTGCCAAATCTGGGCGATGGCTCGTTCAACTTCGTTCTGAGGTGGCTCATAGTTCAGCTGCAGAGGAATCCCCTCTGGAGCAGGAAGTGCTTGTCGGTTAACTTTCCCGTTGTGCAAACGGGGAAGCTCCTTGAGGAAAACAAAAGCTTGCGGCACCATATAGTTGGGTAATTTTTCCTGAAGGTACTGGCGTAAAACCTGGTGCAGCTTTGCTTCTCTGCGTGAGATTTCGCTTTGTCCAACCCGCCTTCCAGGGTTCAGCTCTGAGTTCGAGACTAAATAAGCTACTAAGCGTTTATCACTTTCGAGGTCTTCCCGTACCAGGACAACAGCCTCCTCGACTGCATGATGTTGAGACAAAATCACTTCAATTTCGCCTAGCTCGATGCGGAAACCCCGAATCTTCGCTTGATGATCTATCCGGCCAATGTACTCAATTTGGCCATCCGATAAATATCGAGCGAGATCGCCAGTTTTATAGAGCCGTGCTCCCGGGTTGTCGCTGAAGGGGTTCGGAATAAATTTTTCTGCGGTTAGCTCGGGTCGATTGAGATAGCCCCGGGCGAGGCCAGAGCCGCCGATATACAGTTCACCCTGCACGCCAACGGGAACCTGCTGCATAAAGGCATCTAACAGAAAGACTTGTGTGTTACTAACAGGGCGGCCAATCGTGGCATGGCCATTGCTTCTCCTCAGGGAAAACGTGGAGTAGGTGGTGGTTTCAGAAGGGCCGTAGAGATCAAAGACCTGCTCGACCGTTTCTTGCTGATATATCTGCTCGACGAGTCGCGTCTGCAGAGGCTCACCGGCCAGGTTCACGGTTAGCACTGACGCTGGCAGGTTGCTGTGTTTTAGTAGTTCAGCCATCAGTGATGGAACGGTATTAATTAAGGTTATGTCTTCAGCTTGCGGCAAAGTGGGGAGCTGCAAAACGTTCTTGGCCAATATGACCGCTCCACCCCAGCTCAGGGGAACAAACAGCTCGAAAACTGAGAGGTCGAAAGAGAGGGAGGTCGAGGCCAGGACTCTCGCTCGATGCGCTTCGGAAAAGACCTGTTCAGCCCAATACAATAAAGCGACTGTATTGTTATGTGCGATGGCAACTCCTTTGGGGCTGCCTGTTGAGCCAGATGTGTAGATAACATAAGCTAGGTTGTCCGGTTTGACTTCGGTAGCAGGCGACTCCTCGCGCTCCTGGGTAATCGCTTGCCAGTCCGTATCCAAACAGACAGTCGGCAATTGTTGATTATCAATTGTCAATTGAAAGACAAACCGTTGCTGGGTAAGCATCACAGACATATCGGAATCTTCAATCATAAAGGCGATACGCTCGGCCGGATACGCCGGATCCAATGGCACATATACTCCACCCGCTTTGAGAATCCCCAACAGCCCCATAAGCATCTTAATGTCACGTTCAACACAAATTCCCACCCTCACTTCAGGACCCACGCCAAGTTTCTGAAGGTGACGGGCGATTTGATTGGCTCGGTTATTCAATTGCCGATAGGTCAGGTGCTGGTCTTCAAAAATTACCGCAATTTCGTCCGGCGTCCGTTCCACCTGAGCTTCAATTAAGTGATGGATACACTTCTTCAAAGGAAAATCGTTCCGCGTTGAGTTCCATTCTACCAATAGTTGATGCTGTTCAGGAGTTGAAAGGAGGCACCGGGTCTCATAACGCTCAAACGGTTGATTGACCATTGCTGTGAAAACCTTGGTGTAGTAACCGGCAAATTCTTCCATTTGGTTATTAGAGAATTGTGTGCAATCATAATCCAAATCGAGATGGAGATGGGATGTAAACGGGTCTATCCTGAAGTTTGCTACGAGCGGGAAACTTGACTCCTCGTGGTAGATAGTACCTAAAAGTTCAGCGTTCCATTTTTGCAACCCCTGGTAGATATGATAATGGGTGAAATAAAAGAGCGTTTCTGACAGGGGTTGTCCCCCCTGGCTCTTTTTAAGTTCCGCCATTGGGTATCGTCGATAAGGCAGCAGTTCTTGTTCGGCTTGAAAGGTGTGCGAAATTAAGTCCGTCCAGGCTCCACCTTGCAATTTTAGGCGAAATGGCAGGCTGTTCAGGAAGAGCCCCAGAACGCGCTCCCCGTCAAGATTTTCAAGTCGACCATTGGACACCACACACGTAATAACATCTGACTGACCGCTCAGCAGACTCATTACTCTCATGTGTGCAGCCAGCAGTACACTTTTTACAGGAACCGCCGTAGACAGAGCAAGGCTTTTGAGTCCATCAGAAATCTGATCCGAGATCGGAACTTCCAATTTGACAATCTGGCGGGGAGGGGGAAAAGATTGATCATCTTGCTCGGAAGACATCAGGCAGGGCAGCCTCATAAGGGTGCTGTCGCTCAACTTTTGCTCCCAGTAGCGTTTGCACTCTTCCGAGGCTAAGGCCTGTCGTTCTAATGCCACGTAATCGCGGAAGCACGAATTCGACGCATCAATGTGAATGGGCTCTCCGTTCAAAATGGAGAAATAGTGATGAAATAGCTCTGCGATCATGGTGGCATCGCTCCACCCGTCGATAATCCCGTGATGGAAGCTCCAGGTGAACTGAAATGTCTCTTCGGTGCGACGGTGAACCTGGAAGCGAATAAGAGGGCATCGAGTGCTGTCAAACCCGCGCGTTTTTTCAGCCTCTATCCAGTTGCGTATTGCATCCTCTTGTTGCTCGAGAGACTGATCGCGCATGTCCTCGATTTGAAATGGCATGTCACATGTCTGATAAACCAATTGTAAGGGTTCGCTATAGTTGGATAAGTCAAAGGCTGTGCGCAGGGCAGGGTGACGTCCCAAAAGCTGTTTTAGCACCGTTTGCAAAACTTCAAGATCAAAAGGCGCCTTCAAGTGAATGCTGAAAATATCGTGATAGACGGCCGATTCAGGGCTGTACTCTCTGTGAAAAATCATACCTGCCTGAAGCATTGTCATCGGATAGGCATCTTCCACGTCATCAGGCAGATTCATCCGATCCTCCGGAGAGATCAGACTGAATGGTTGACTCTTTGGCACCGCTGCAGCAGCGAACCCGGCAGTTTTGAGTGAACGAGCCAACTCAAGAATCGTGGGATATTTAAAAAGATGGTCCACGGTAAAACTCAAACCTCTTTCCTGAGCTTGCGCGACCACTTGAATCGCTCGAATGGAATCGCCACCCAGTGCAAAGTAGTTATCATCGACTCCGACCCTTTCAACCCCAAGTACTTTGGACCAAATGCCGCCCAGAATTTCCTCTTCCGGAGTTCCTGGAGCGATGAATA
The DNA here is from genome assembly GCA_004357015.1 of Caldithrix sp. GTDB lineage: Bacteria > Zhuqueibacterota > Zhuqueibacteria > Oceanimicrobiales > Oceanimicrobiaceae > CR04bin15. The sequence continues at coordinate 1,051 of SMXE01000227.1, read as the reverse complement.
TCCCGAGATCAGGGCGGGCCGCATCAGGTTCGGGTAGTGATTGCAAGTCAACCTTGCCGTTGGGTGTCAAGGGCAGTGCGGAAAGCATGACAAACGCAGAAGGCACCATGTACTCAGGCAGCTTCTGCTCAATAAAATTTCGAAGGTCGACGACTGTTGGCGGGGAAACCCCAGCTTCTTCTTGTTCAGGCACGACATAGGCTACCAGGCGATTGGATCTTAGAATTTTGTGATCTCCTACTTCACGAGATAAGACGATTGCCTCACGCACGGCAGGGTGCTGAGAAAGCACTATCTCAATTTCCCCCAGTTCAACACGGAAACCACGAATCTTTACTTGCTGGTCGATCCGGCCGAGAAATTCGATCACGCCTTCGGGCAGGAAGCGGGTGAGATCGCCGGTTTTGTACAGCCGTGCTCCTCCCTCCTCGCTGAAGGGATTTGGAATAAATCGCTCCGCAGTCAAATCAGGCCGGTTGAGGTATCCGCGTGCAACCCCATCTCCACCGATGTACAATTCGCCTGCAACCCCGGTAGGAACAGGCTTGAGATAAGGATCCAGCAGGTAGAGTTGTGTGTTCTGGATAGGGCGGCCAATCGGAACTGCACCGGATAAGGACGCTTTAGCCGGAACTTCATAGACGCAGCACCCCACGGCGGCTTCTGTAGGTCCGTATTCATTGATAAGCCGTGTATCAGGTGCGTGGTTAAGCCAGAAAGAAAGATTTTCACCCCATAATGCCTCACCCCCGATGATAAGCGTTTTGGTGCTTCCGGCAACCGCCTCGGCTGGCAATAACTGGCTCAATATCTCCAGATGTGCTGGGGTGATTTTCACAATACTTAAGTTACCGCCGTTGCGGAGTACAGTGCTGAGCGCCTCAGGTCCCTGACTTTCTGAAAGAAGTACTACGCTCTTGCCAACTATCAACGGTGCAAACAAGCTGGTTACAGTCAAGTCAAATCCAATTGGAGAGTGAACCAGAGAGCCGTGTCCATTTGCAACAGCATAGGCTTGTGCACACCAACTCAGATAGTTGACCAATCCTTT
>SMXE01000226.1 GCA_004357015.1 Caldithrix sp. | reverse complement strand
GACCGCTCCGGCTCCTCGCCCTGAAAAACGGGCGAGGGATCCTGCGCGGGCTTCAGGCGCCTCCTCGACTGGTGGCGCTGCGCGCATTATTTAGAGTCACCCGGCAACTGCCGGGCTAACCTGTGGGGTCGCCTTCCGCACTCTGTAGCAGAACTCGCCAGAGTTCTAGTGGCCAAATATTCGACCTGACTTTTTCTCGCATGTGTGTTCCTACTACCGCCTAAAAAGCTACAGCCTATCTGCCTGAATAGTCTCTCTTGGCTTCATTGCCTTATTATGCGAAATCCCCTTCGACTTCCCATCACGAGCAGTGATTGTCAGCACCGCGGGTGTGACAATAAAATCCGCAAACCAGGCTAGCGTGATCATGATGGTGGCTAAGGCGCCCATCAGGAAGTTTGGCGAAAAGCTGCTCAGCAGCAGGGTGCTAAAACCAATGACGAGAATCAGTGTGGTAATGGTCAAGGCGCCGCCGCTTTCCTGAAAAACGTAAGCAATTGCTTCCTGACTCGATTTGCCCAGTTTGGTTGCCTGCACATATTTTGTGAAAAAGTGAATGGTGTCATCAACACAAACGCCTAAGGCGACGGAAGTGACCACAATTGCCGGGCCGTCTAAAATAATACCCAGCAGGCCAAAGACGCTTAATGGCAAAAAGATTGGAAAAACATTGGGAAGCAGGCTGACTAAAGCCAATCGCACTGAGCGGAAAATCAAACCAATTAAAAGGGTGATCACCAATAACGCCACTGTAATGGATTTCGTGAACCCGATTGCAATCACCATGCCGGCGCGATCGAGAAGCGTTTGTTTGCCGGAGACCGCCATATCGGAAATCGCTTCGGAAGTACCGGCTTGTACGGTCAGTTTGGGAAATTCCCTTTTAGCGATTTCTTGAATGCGTCCAAAAATCGCTTCTTTCTCCAGTGTTGAGCGCAGAAGCACCCGGCCTTGCATTCGGAAGTGTTTACGATCCAGGCTTAATTGCGTCGCCAGATTTTCCCCGGGCCGGGCGCCGCTTTCATATTGCAAATAGTACTGAGCTGCCAGCGTCGATGCGTCTTGCCGGGGAGTAAAAGACCACTCTTCTGTGATGTCGTCAAAGGCGAGGACTTCTTGTCGAACATGCTCCGGCACGTCGTTTTCCCGGACGACGCGATAAAAAGAGGCCTTGTTTTCATTTTGAACCTGGTGGATCTTGCGCAGGATATCGAGTGCCGAAGTCAGGTCAGTAATAAATCGCAGCGGCGAATCCGGATTGGACATCTCCTGGCGCAGACGCGCTTCAAAACCCTCAACCAGCATCAGGAACTCGGGAGAAACGCCGATTCGGGAAGCATTCCAACCGGATTCTTTGGATTGAAGGCGAGCCAGTTCCTTCTCTTCAAGAGATGTTAACGACTGAAAGCCCGGCACTCCTTTTTCAGCGCCTATTTTGTTCAGGTGTAACTCCGCGAGACGTTCGGTCTCTTTCATGGTCAACTCCTGGGCATCCTGGGATCCTTGAACGCCGTTAAACACGATCTCCAAATCTCCGACGCCTCCCAGGTGGTTTTCAATCCACTTTAAATCCACCATGACCTTATTGTCATCCGGGAACATGTTTCGTATATCTGCATTAATTTGCACTCGGAATAAACCCACCAGCGCAACAACAGTCACTATGCAGGAAACCACAACTATGGGTTTCCGAAAGCGCACGATATTGGACGCCATTTTTTCAGAACGTTCGCGAGTAAAAAAACCTGCCAGTCCCGTTTTAATGGTTTTCGCTTTCTTTCTTTTATGCGGAAAAAAGGAAAGCAGCAGGGGAACCAAAGTCATTGAAAGTACATACGCGATCAAAGTCCCAAACCCCATGGCAACCGCCAGGTCGCGCACCGGCTGCTGCTGGCTGAGCAATAGTGAGTAAAATCCCACCGCCGTAGTGACGGAAGTCAAAAAGACGGGCAGGGCGTTTTTTCGCAGAACCTCGATAATCAGGTCTTTCTTGTTGTCAAATCGTGTTCTCAGAGCTGACCAGGCGGCAACGAGATGAACGGCGTCCGCGATAGCGATAGCCGTCAACATGTTGGGTGACATTGCGGTCAAATTGTTAAACAACTTGCCCACGATAAAAATGCTTCCCACCATTCCCATGATGGAAGCAAAAACGACCACCATAGGCACAACAAGACCGGCGACACTTCGAAAGACAATCAAAAGACCTACCGCAATCACGAGGAACATGAGAGGCAGATATTTCGCGTCAGCTTTTCCGCTTATTTCAAAGTTTCGTTCAAAGGCAGGAATTCCACCTAAGTGATAAATGTAAGGACTGAGTGATTTTGGTTGAAATCCCGCGGGCGCCTCAACGGGCGACGCCGGGTCGCTACTATCGACATAGCCGCCTGCCGGCGACTTGTCGTATTCAAAGTATTTTCTAATGAGATTCCCGGATCCGTCCTGCATAAAATTTTTGGTCGGGTCTTTGAGCGCAAGAAGACCCGCCGCTTTTTCTGCTCCCTCGGGCATGGCATTCACCCAAGCCGCCAACTTCGAATATTCCGGCGTTCGTTTTGCCAGACCTGCCTCAAGTCGAAGAAAGTGCTCTATCCCTCTGAGAGCGGCTCTTTGATATTGAACGGCATAAAGATTAGAGGTTAGCGCAAGTTCGTGTTCATCGGTTTTGTCTTGAACGACGGAGGCCAGGGTTTCCCGGTCAATTTTAGGGCGCACGACCTGAATTTGAATAGCGGTCGTTGTCCCTGTTTCATCAATAATAGCGTCTAATAGAAGCGGTTCTCCGATGTGGTTGTCAAAATCGACATTCGCTCCTAAAACAGCGCGGACGCGAGACTCACCAATTTTCTCAGCCGTGCGCCTGGCGCCAAGCACCGCCACCATGCGTTCGATGATTTGGTGATTGGTGAGGTCTTTTGGATCCCCTTCAACGAGGTCGGAGATGATGAGACCACTTTCAGAGCCGGAATCATCCTCAATTGTGCCCCAACGAATCCAGGGGCTATAGGTGAGACTGCGCACATGACGTACGCCGGGGATTGTCAAAAACCTCTCAGTCAGACGCGCAATCGTGGAAAGTGATTGCCTGCTGAAGGCGCCGTATTCATTGTCTTTCACTTCGAAAGCCACCATGACATAATCTTCGGCAATGAAACGGTCTTCGATTTCGTAATAAGTGTCGACAGCTTCATCGTCAGCGGGGAACCAAACATCAAGACTGGGGTCGAATACTTGCGGTTCGATCGCTCCCGACCCGTTTGAAATGTCCCCAATCTTAATTATAGAAGACGTAACCTGGCCGATCCGCCCAACACCAGTGACAAGCGTTCCCACTATCAGAAACAACACGACGAGGGATAGCGGCCATCGCCACTTGTAGATGAAAGAAGCGAAGCGGTAATCAAACCCTTGAATTTGTTCTTTATCGTTTTCTTTCTGATTCATTTTGCGATCCTCCTTTTCGTTCCATATTAATCCTCTCCTGTTTAATTATATTTCATTGCGTCATATCCGAAAATTCGCCTAAGAATTCCTATTTGTCCTAAAACATAGGATTCCCTATCGGCAAAAAATACCAATGCTCCCAACATACTTTCATCATTTACCGGAAGTTTAATTGGGGAGGTCTCAGCTAATTCTTTTTCACTCAAATTACCTAACTTTTCCAATAATTTTTTTGAAATAGGTTCCCAGTCTTCGGCTAATTCATTGATGCCGGGGTAAGTAATATCATTTTGTATAGCCTTCCCATCTTTGAATAAATGCGGGAAGGGTTCTTGTTCATTCATGCCAAGCAAATTGGCGAGTTTGAAGCGAATTGAAACCATACTGCCAGTAAGCCAGGCAATATGGTTCGTTTTATCATTCATTCTTTTTGTTGCATGTTCCGGGCTTATTTCCACCAGAACATTGCTAAAAAGTCGCGTATGAAGCGTAAATTGTTCTAAAAGCGCTGACATCATGTTTTTTTCCATTGTATATTCCTTTTGGTTTGGGCTAATAAAAAATATCTTGGCGCCGCACAAGTAGTCCAAGATTTGTTTACGGCACGCTCTTATTCAAAATACTTCCACTCAGAATCTTTCCAGATTGTAAGCTCCGGTTCACCCTCTACATGGGCGGTAAATGCAGCCATCACTTTTTGAAAATCTTCGCCTTGGTAAAAGGCCAGTACGGATTCCCTTCACCTGCATCCAAATACGCCTTCAGGCTATTGACAAAGAAATGATCCCAACCCGCTTCACATACGTCATAGCAACCTAATGAGGGAATAAGCCCTTTGTGAACCAAAATAATTTTCGTTTTTTCCCCCTGTTGTTGAATTTGCCATTTGAGTTTTGTCCCTTGCCATTCTTTGAGTATAGACTCGGGCAGCCCTTCGAGGATATGGTGTGCACCAACGCATTCAAGCTCAACGTATACATCGGGCACTAATTTTGTGGCGCGCAGCGTCCAGTGCGTTGGTTCAAATTTGATGGTCACGGTATCATCAATCGCAGCCAATGAACCACTACCGGGCGTCCACCACTTATCAAACTCTGAGGTCAATGCTCGATATGCAGCGCCTGGAGTGTTTGAAACAATAATTTCACGCGTATAACTTTTGGCAGCCATATTTTTCTCCTTCTTAAATTAATTGGGCGATGTTGGATTGTTCACTAACGCGGCAAAGCCGCATCGGCAAACGTAAAACGTGAGATGTGAAACGTGCTTCTCAACCTGGCGGGATGGGGAAGGGCGCGTCTCACGTTTGACTTTTCACGTCTCACAAAAACCTTGATAGGAAAATATGTCATAGTTTTGTAAAAAAATGCAAAAGTTCATTTGTAATATCATAAAATAGTTGAAACCTCAGCGTCCTGCATGACATACCGGGCGTACCGGAAGTCATATATTTTTGTGACTTCATCCGAGCTGCTCCACTGAATGAACATGCAGTATATCGGTGGGCCTTCCAAATTCTCCGGATCGTAGACCAGAATGGCCGGACGGCGCTCCACCTTTCCAAGCGTAAGCTGCCAGTCGCGCAATTTGTTGTAGTTGCCAAAATAGATTCCGACCTTTTCGCCGACCAACTGTTCTCGTCCAACCAGGTCCAGGCGCACATCTTCCGCGAGCATTTCGCGCAACGCATCGAAATCGCGAGCGCTAAACCGCGCCACATATTTCTCCAACAACTGCATCTCGCGTTTTTGCAAAGGCTGCGGTTCCTCTTTAGAACCGGTAGCAAATGCTCGCAAGTTTGAGCGGCCGCGATGCAGCGCGCCTTGCACCGAGCTAATATTGATGTCTAAAAATCCGGAGATTTCCTTTAACGAATAATCTAGCACATCCTTCAGAATCACAGCGCCTCGCTGCATCGGGGGGAGTTTGAGAAAAACGGACATCGTCATCTCAGCCAATTCTTTATCTTCAAGCGGTTGATCGGGCTCAGTTGCCAAGAGCTCATCATCGAGTTCTTCGGTTTGGCGAATTTTACTGGCCCGTAAGTAGTCGATTGCTTTGTTGTGTGCAATCCGGTAGAGCCAGCCACGCAAATTCGATATCTGATCTTGCTTTGACACCAACTCATACGCCCTGGTGTACGTTTCCTGAAGTACATCTTCGCCATCCGGAACGGAACCTGTCATACGCGCGCAGTAGCGGTGCAAGTCCGGCCGCATTTCAGTCAGTAGTTTTTCGAATTCCCGGGACGAAATGCTTGTGGGTAAATTTTCAGTTTGGTCACTCATCGCTATCTACTCCTCAAATTGGTCATTCAAAGTTCTTTCACCCGTACAACGATTGGCACGTGCAAAATGATCGGGGTTCACTCGTCTTTTTTCGAAAGCTATGCTCAGGAGATTTCTTTAGCTAATACAAAAAAGGACAGGTCTTATACCCGTCCTTTTTGTACAGCATCGAGTTAAATCAAAGCACTAATTCAGGAAAATCAGCCAAATAGTTGATACGCTTCGATGG
>SMXE01000225.1 GCA_004357015.1 Caldithrix sp. | reverse complement strand
TATGCACCAGCTCGTGAAGCATCACATAGTCGATGAGCATGTCGGATAACCGCATCAGGTGCAGGCTCAGGTTGATGTTGTTTTTGACCGAGCAGCTTCCCCACCGGGAACGATGATTTTTGATAAAAACGCCGTTGTATTTAAATCCATGTTTCAGTGCGAGGACTGCCAACCTGCCCGGTAAAAATTCTTTTGCTTCTTTGCGATAGGTTTCAATCAGCCCCTTGCGAATTTGGCTTTGAACTTCAGGGGCGCTGATCTCCATATTTGCCGGGTGGCAGACAAGTATCACGCCATTACGTATTCTGCGGGTAACATTTCCTGAACGGCCAGGTTGAACTTGAAGGCGGTGCCACCGCGTGTGAATGGTTTGCGTTCCGTCATAAATCAATGATTCCGTTTCAAACTCCTTAACTCTCTGCAAATTTCGGAGAATCCAATCGCGCTTTTCCAGAACGATTCGTTCGGCTGCCGACATACTCATGCCATTGGGAACCGAGACTTGCACACCTTTATAAGGCTTGATTCGGATGTTTAGATGACGGGCGCGGGGACTACGTTTGAAGTGGATGGCGCCGAGATCCTTTAGGTTAGATTTGCTTGATTTCATTTTTCGAACCAACTAATTTTAGAGTATTGTCAAAAGTTTTTGCTTTAGCCTAGAGCTAACTTAAGTATCTTTAACAGGTTATATGCGTTCTGGATTCCCTCCCCTAGTTTTGTTGGAAATCGAGACCAATGGGAGGTGTGATTCGATGACCAGTTCTCTAAATAGCAACGGGATAAGTTTTGTCTTTTCAGTTGCTTACATAACTCTGCCCATGCCTTAAAAACGCATCGGTTATCTTTCATAACCACCACCTTTCTTTCATAGAACTTTTGACACTACCAATTTTAGTGCCGCGTGGCCTTGTGCTCGGCCCCGGACAGGCAAACTTCAGGTCGGCAATTTTGACCTCCTGCTGCTAGAAAAAACACACTCAACTCCTCAAGCCGCCAATTCATAAACGCTCTTCCCGCCGCCAAAATATGCCTCATAGACATGCTGGTAGACCAAATCACATTTGTGCCGATAAAGGTCCGGCGTAAAAGCAGGAGGCAACCCTTTGTCAAGGACATCGTCTATTGCTACTCGCACTGCTGCCCTGGCCTGCTGACGCTTGCGCCAATCCAGAACCAGTTTGCCTTTCTTCAACGTTCGCAATAAGTCTTGGGCCACCTTTTTGATTTGCTTAATCTGAGCTGGTTTCATTTCCATTTCGGGCTTGGTCAAGACGTCGAAAACAGCGAGCTCCTCTTCCGAAAGCTGCTCCGCGACCGCCCGACTTTCTTCCTCATCGAGACTTTTTGCAAAATCGACCAGACGCCGGAAAAACTCCTCCGTATTCATGGTGCCAGCATTGTAGTCTTCGATCAACTGCTTGAATTTTTCGTAGTAGTCCAAGCGCGTGCGGTTGAATTTGACCAATTCCTCCACTTTTTTGGCTACGAGGCCTTTAAGACGCTCGGCTTCGATGCACTTACGTCCCTTTTCGAAGCGCTGCCGGAGGGCCTCAAAGTCGACCTCGCTTAGATCGACGGGTTGGCGTTTGCCCCAGTCCCCTTTATCATCGTGAATGACGTACCCTTCAGTCGCAATGGATTCATCCAGCAAAGTTTCAACATGCGCCATGACCTGTGAAATATCGGCTTCGGGCATAAGAGAGCGAATCTTCCGTACCAACACATCGAGCAGCAAACAGCGCGGCGCCAACTCGTTGGCGGCCGGATCCGGAAGGACGGCCCGGTACAGTGTAGCAGCCTGTCCGGCCAGGGCCAGATACTGCCGTTTGCTTTCGTCACTTGCGAGCAGGGCTTCGACTGCGTTATCCAGTAAACTGACCCTTTCAAATCCAGTAGCAGCACCAATTGCCTTAAGGTCGATGCTGTGCAAGTCGCAGAAGGCCTCGGCTTCAGTGATGGCAGCTTTGAGTTGCGCAACCAGCTCTGACTTGTCCTTGACCGGCAGCTCGCCTTCTTCCAGCCCACCGTCGGTACCCGAGCCGTAGATGGCCAGCGCTCTTTCCAGGTTGCGGAACACGCCGACGTAATCCACGATCAGCCCGTTTTCCTTCTCCGGAAAGACGCGGTTGGCGCGGGCGATGGTCTGCATGAGGGTGTGGTTGCGCATGGGTTTGTCCAGGTAAAGGGTGGAGCAGCAAGGCACGTCAAACCCGGTCATCCACATAGCACAGACGAAGACCATCCGAAACGGATCTTCCGGGTCCTTGAACTTTTCGTCCAGGTCTTCCGAGACCATGCGCCGGCGGTGCGGCGCGATGTCCAGACCCTTTTTGCGCATCTCTTCGATTTCATTTTGCGCCTGCGACACCACCACCGCCATGTCAGTTTCTTCCAGATAGGCCAGGGTTTGCTGTAATTGCTCTCGGTTCACGCCTTTTGCCGAGCGCATTTCATACCGCAACCGCTTGACGCGCTCGTCCCAATGACCTTTGACTTTGTCGTACATGCGCACGGCTGACGCCTTGTCGATGCTGATCACCATGGCTTTGCCACGGAAGCCGCGGCCGATGAAATGCTCGACAATGTCTTTGGCAACGGCCTCCAGCCGGTCATCACGGGTGATCAGGTGGTACTCGCGGGAAAACTCACGCTCCAGCTTCTTCTCCTGTTCCTCATCCAGTTCAGCTTCTTCCAGCAGCTGTTCCATGTCTTCATTCAGGTGCTCGTTGCTGAGCTGCAGATCGGGCTTACGGTTTTCATAGTAAAGCGGCACTGTGGCGCCGTCGTCCACAGACTCTTTGAAGTTGTAAATGCTGACATAGTCGCCGAAAACCTCGCGCGTCTTTTCTTCGCCGACGATGAGGGGGGTACCCGTAAAGGCGATGAAGGACGCGTTCGGCAGGGCGGTGCGCATGTTGAGCGCCAGGGTATCGTACTGGCTGCGGTGCGCTTCGTCGGTGATGACGATGATGTCCGAGCGCTCGGAACAGACCGGGTGCTCCTGGCCGCGCTCGGTGCGGAATTTGTGAATGAGCGTAAACACATACCGATGGTCTTCGCTCAGCAACTGCCGCAGGTGAGTGGAGCTTCCGGCCTGCGCCCGTTTTTCGGTCACCACGCCGGCGTTGGCGAAGTTCTTGTAAATCTGATCATCCAGCTCGTGGCGGTCGGTGACCACCACAAACGTCCAGTTGCCGGGTATTTTGCGCAAGACTTTTTGCGATAAGAAAACCATGGAGACGCTCTTGCCGCTGCCCTGGGTGTGCCAGAAGACGCCGAGTTTTCCCTGACGGTTGCGAATCTGTTGGAGCGCATCTACCGCATTGTTGACGCCGAGGTATTGGTGATTCTTCGCCAACAGTTTTGCCAATCCGCCGCGCACCTCCATGAACAGCATAAAGTTCTCGGCGATGTCGAGCAGCCGCGCCGGTTCGCAAGTGCCGACCAGCATAGTCTCGAGTGAAATTATCCCCTCTTCACCCTCGCTGTTGATTTTCTTCCAGTCGCTGAAGTGCTCCCATTCAGCGGTGATGCTGCCAATCTTGCTCTGGCTGCCGTTGGAGAGAATGATGAACAGATTATACCAGAACAGATGTGGAATGGTGTCGCGGTAATCGCGCAAATTGTCCTTGTAGGCGTTCTCGATGCGCCGGTGCGCGGCCTTGAGTTCGATGAATACCAGCGGGATACCGTTGACAAAGCCGATGAGATCGGTCCGGCGGGTGTACATCTCGCCGGTGACCCAGAATTGCGACACCAGAAAAAAGTCGTTTTGCTTGGGACGATTCCAATCGATCAGGTGCACGATTTCCGCGCGGTCGCCGCCGGCTTCGGGGTCGGCGATTTTGACACGCACGCCTTGTTTGATCAAGTCGTAGACCTCGCGATTGGCCTGGGCCAGGCTCATGGCGCTGCGGTCGCGGGTGAGCTCTTCGATGGCCAGGTCAAAAGCTTCCGGCGGCAGGTTGGGATTGAGTTTTTTCAGCGCCGGCAGCAAGCGGGCGGTCAGCACCACTTCGAATTTGGTTTCGCGACCGAGCGGACTGCCGCCGGCCTGTTCGAATTCACTAAAACCGTTGTAGGTTTCCCAACCTAATTTTTCGAACAATTCTATGGCCGGCTGCTCGACGAGCGCATCTTCGGTGTATGAGTGTGTCATGGTTTTCCCATGATTGTGGGGGCGACCCTGTGTGGTCGCCCTGATGGGCTTTCGGGCAGGCACACAGGCCTGCCCCTACAATTGTGTGATTATATCCAGTTCATTGCCAATTGTCCGGATTGTCTTCGTCCGCATGCCAATTGTCGGGATTGTAAATGATGTATTCCCGGATGTGATTTAATTCATCGTCATCGCGGACAATATGTTCGTAATAATCGCGTTGCCACAATTTGCCGGGGAATCGCGGCCACGCGTGTTGTTTCACGCTGCGAATGTATTCGTTGGTGGTCATGGTTTTGAACCAACCCGCCACGTCCCCCAATGTCGGGGCATCAATTGTAGGGGCACCCCTGTGTGGGTGCCCTTCATCATATGGGTGCCCTTCATCCGAATCAACACGGTCATCGGTTTCTTCGCGACCGGGGCGACCACCTGGGCGACCACGCAGGGTCGCCCCTACGGGTTCATGGAACATCAGAATTCCGTGGAAATGGTTCGGCATGACCATCCCGGCATCTGTTTCCATGTTCGGGAATTTGTTATTTAATTCTTCCCACCATTGCCAGACCATGCGCCCTGCATCATTCAACACCATTTCCGCGTTCACGACGTCGCCGAACAGGCATAACCGATTTTGCGTGCAAATGGTGACAAAATAGGCCCCGGGTTGGGAATAATCATATTCCGGTAACCGGATGGACCGCCGGTGGTGTTTTTCGGGATCGTATGTCATCATTTATTTACCGACAAACATGATTAATTCCGTATGGCGGGCCTATGTGCATCCAATTGATTTCGTAGGGGCGGGCCTGTGCGCCCGTCCATTATGCCGATCCATTCCGTAGGGGCACCCCTGTGTGGGTGCCCAATCCCGTATTTCGCCAGGCCGCCCGGTAAGGGACAACCACGCAGGGTCGCCCGTACGAATTGATTTTTATTTGTCGTTTTCATTGGCGGTTTTGATGGCCAATTCCGACACATCCAGCTCGCCGGAGATGAGGCGCGGCAGCAATAGGTCGCGGGTTTGGCGGAGATTTTCATCTCTCGATTTAAGATTTCTGATTTGTGCAAAAATCGGCTGAATCATCTCTTCGAATTTCTGAAGTGCATTCTTACCCGGTACAATAAAGGATAAGAGGTAGGCAGAATTCCTACTCAAACCAGGCACGGCTGCATCAGTATTTATGAAATTTTGGGTCTGAAGGTTATAGAACACGTAATACATTGGCAGTTTTGTCTTAACGTAAAAGACTGTATCGATCGGGAAAAAGTCCACGTCGGACCAATTTACGCTGCCAACATTGCCTTTGCGACCGACAATTATTCCGGCCCCCGTGACTAAGCTTTCATTGTGAAATCCGACAATTCCGCCCGAACCGTAAACAGGCACCTCGCCTGGGATTCGTTCACTCGCCTTCAAACCTTTCCCATACGCCAATTCAATTACATCTCCCAACTTCGCCACCTCCCACCCCTCCGGAATCTTGCCCAGCGAAGAATCCACCAGGCGAACTTTCTCGTGGCCGGGGAAGCGGAAGTGGACGAACCACTCCCGGTACAGGCGCTGCGCCATCTCCTCCAGGATTTTGATGCGCCGCAGGTTGTTCTCGATGAGGTCGTCGTACGCCGAGAGAATCGCGGCAATTTTGCGCTGGGTTTCGAGGGGCGGCAATTCGGGGAGTGGTAAGTCGCGAATATCTCGCACATTCAAATGAGCCACCGTCGCCCCCGTTGATACGCTCTTAAACCTGCCCTGTATTTCGTTTCCAAGAAGAAGGTAGGTTAGATAATGTGGGTTCACGTTCTTGCGATCAGGTTGGATGAGGACTGTTCTTTGTCCAAGACATACTTTAAGCCCGTTCGGGATGATGGCAACGTTACCTACTGGCGCCTCTCTTGCCAATATCAGATCATGAGTCTGTGGAATCGCACGTCGTGCCCACAGCTCATAAGTCTTCTTTGAAACACGATTTACACCTGCCAAAATCAATCTCCCACGCCCAATATTTGGCGTCCTGATAGATGGATAGCCGGTTTTCTCAGTTGGAGCAGTCTTATGTTCGCAATCGACCACGTTGGCAATGTCATTAAGAATCACGAGGTACCTCATCGACCGTTCCGTTGATGACCGCGGGAATGTTTGCTGAGATGTACTCCTCCAACTCCCGTGCTTCCGCATTCAGCACCCCCAGCTCCTCGTTTAGCTCTTCGAGGCGCTCCATGAAATCGAAATCGTCGGGCGCGCCGCCGGCCACGCCCACGTAGCGGCCCGGGTTCAGGCTCCACCCCTGCGCTTCGATTTCCGTCAGGGTCGCCACTTTGCACAGGCCGGGCACGTCCTCATATTTGTCTTCCGAGAACTTTTCCGCCAGCAGGTCGGCGCTCTGTTGTTGGTTCTCCGGTTGCTGGCCGCGGTAGAGCCGCACGATGTTGGCGAGGAACTCAATTTGCTGCGGGGTAAAGTCGCGGTGCGCCCGGTCGATCTGCCGGTAAGTGTGGCGGGCGTCGATGAACAGTACTTTGTCGGCGCGCTCGGTGTTTTTCTTGCCTTTGTCTAAAAACCACAACGTACAAGGCAGGGTGACCGTATAGAAAAAATTGGCGCCGATGGCTACCATTACATCCACAGCATGGTCTTCAAGCAATTTTTGTCTGATCTCCAACTCAGAG
>SMXE01000224.1 GCA_004357015.1 Caldithrix sp. | reverse complement strand
TGGGCGCGACGCTGGTAATGCTTACGCGCAATATTGATGTTTCAGTGGGTTCGATTACCGGAATGTGCGCGGTGCTGTTGGGGATGTTACTGAACGCAGGATATTCACTACCTGTTGCTTGTGTCGCGACTTTACTGCTTGGTTTGCTCGCGGGATTTTTCAACGGTGTCCTGGTCGCGTGGCTAAAGATCCCTGCCATTGTTGCCACCCTTGGCACGTTAGGGTTGTACAGAGGCATCATGTTGCTGTGGACTGGCGGCAAATGGATTGAAGGGTTACCCGCCGAACTGAAACAGCTCTCCGCCCCGCTGCTGCTTGGCGTTTCAGCAATTGGTTGGTTGACGATAATTCTGGTGGCATTTATGGCCTGGCTGCTGGCAAAGACGGCGTTTGGACGCAGTTTTTATGCCACGGGCGATAATTTACAGGGCGCTCGTCAACTGGGCGTTCGTACTGAAGCCATTCGCATTGTGGCATTTTCGTTGAACGGCTGCATGGCGGCACTGGCGGGAATTGTGTTTGCTTCGCAGATTGGTTTTATCCCCAACCAGACCGGTACCGGGCTGGAGATGAAAGCAATTGCAGCCTGCGTGCTGGGCGGCATTAGTTTGCTCGGTGGTTCCGGTGCGATCATTGGTGCGGTACTCGGCGCATGGTTCCTGACGCAGATCGATAGCGTACTGGTGCTGTTGCGCATTCCGGCATGGTGGAATGATTTTATCGCGGGTCTGGTTCTGCTGGCGGTGCTGGTGTTTGATGGACGCCTGCGTTGTGCGCTGGAACGTAATCTACGGCGGCAAAAATATGCCCGCTTTATGACGCCACCGCCATCCGTTAAACCCGCTTCGTCAGGTAAAAAACGGGAGGCCGCATAATGCGTATTCGCTACGGTTGGGAACTGGCTCTTGCCGCACTGCTCGTTATTGAGATTGTCGCATTTGGTGCAATTAACCCGCGAATGTTAGATCTCAATATGTTGCTGTTCAGCACCAGTGACTTTATCTGCATTGGCATTGTCGCCCTACCGCTAACGATGGTGATTGTCAGTGGCGGGATCGATATTTCGTTTGGTTCGACCATCGGCCTCTGCGCCATTGCATTGGGCGTACTGTTTCAAAGTGGTGTGCCGATGCCGCTGGCGATACTCCTGACCTTACTGCTCGGCGCATTGTGCGGGCTGATCAACGCCGGATTAATTATCTATACCAAAGTTAACCCGCTGGTGATTACGCTTGGCACGCTGTATCTGTTTGCCGGAAGCGCTCTGCTGCTTTCCGGTATGGCCGGAGCGACGGGGTACGAAGGTATTGGTGGATTCCCGATGGCGTTTACAGATTTCGCTAACCTGGATGTGCTGGGACTCCCCGTTCCGCTGATTATCTTCCTGATATGTCTCCTCGTTTTCTGGCTCTGGCTGCATAAAACCCATGCCGGACGTAATGTGTTTTTGATTGGGCAAAGCCCGCGCGTGGCGCTTTATAGCGCGATTCCAGTTAACCGTACCTTATGTGCGCTCTATGCCATGACGGGGCTGGCGTCTGCGGTCGCCGCTGTGCTGCTGGTATCGTATTTTGGTTCAGCACGTTCCGATCTCGGTGCGTCGTTTCTGATGCCCGCCATCACCGCCGTGGTGCTTGGCGGGGCCAATATTTATGGTGGTTCCGGTTCCATTATCGGCACCGCCATTGCGGTTTTATTAGTGGGATATTTGCAACAAGGTTTGCAAATGGCAGGAGTGCCAAATCAGGTGTCCAGCGCCCTTTCCGGTGCGCTACTTATCGTCGTTGTCGTAGGTCGTTCCGTTAGCCTGCATCGCCAGCAAATTAAAGAGTGGCTGGCGCGTCGGGCCAATAACCCATTGCCATAAAGGATATCTTCATGACACTTCATCGCTTTAAGAAAATCGCCTTACTTAGCGCTCTTGGCATTGCCGCAATCTCTATGAATGTGCAGGCCGCAGAGCGTATTGCATTTATTCCCAAACTGGTTGGCGTGGGATTTTTTACCAGCGGTGGCAACGGCGCACAACAAGCGGGTAAAGAGCTGGGCGTTGATGTGACCTACGACGGGCCGACAGAACCCAGTGTTTCTGGTCAGGTACAGTTGATTAATAACTTCGTCAATCAAGGTTATAACGCCATTATCGTTTCTGCGGTTTCGCCTGATGGCTTGTGTCCGGCACTGAAACGCGCCATGCAACGTGGTGTGAGAGTGCTGACCTGGGACTCTGATACTAAACCGGAGTGCCGCTCTTACTACATTAATCAGGGAACGCCCGCCCAGTTAGGAGGTATGTTGGTGGATATGGCGGCGCGTCAGGTGAATAAAGACAAAGCCAAAGTCGCGTTTTTCTACTCAAGCCCCACCGTTACGGACCAAAACCAGTGGGTGAAAGAAGCGAAAGCGAAAATCGCCAAAGAGCATCCAGGCTGGGAAATTGTCACTACGCAGTTTGGCTATAACGATGCCACTAAATCGTTACAAACCGCAGAAGGAATATTAAAAGCGTATAGCGATCTCGACGCCATTATCGCCCCCGATGCCAACGCCCTGCCCGCTGCCGCACAAGCCGCAGAAAACTTGAAAAATGACAAAGTAGCGATTGTCGGATTCAGTACGCCAAATGTGATGCGCCCGTATGTAGAGCGCGGCACGGTGAAAGAATTTGGCCTGTGGGATGTGGTTCAGCAAGGCAAAATTTCAGTGTATGTCGCGGATGCATTATTGAAAAAAGGATCAATGAAAACGGGCGACAAGCTGGATATCAAGGGCGTAGGTCAGGTTGAAGTCTCGCCAAACAGCGTTCAGGGCTATGACTACGAAGCGGATGGTAATGGCATCGTACTGTTACCGGAGCGCGTGATATTCAACAAAGAGAATATCGGCAAATACGATTTCTGATGTGCATTACTTAACCGGAGTAAGTTATGGCAGATTTAGACGATATTAAAGATGGTAAAGATTTTCGTACCGATCAACCGCAAAAAAATATCCCTTTTACCCTGAAAGGTTGCGGTGCGCTGGATTGGGGAATGCAGTCACGCTTATCGCGGATATTTAATCCGAAAACGGGTAAAACCGTGATGCTGGCTTTTGACCATGGTTATTTTCAGGGACCGACTACCGGACTTGAACGCATTGATATAAATATCGCCCCGCTGTTTGAACATGCCGATGTATTAATGTGTACGCGCGGCATTTTGCGCAGCGTAGTTCCCCCTGCGACCAATAGGCCGGTGGTACTGCGGGCGTCAGGTGCGAACTCTATTCTGGCGGAATTAAGTAATGAAGCCGTGGCGTTATCGATGGATGACGCCGTGCGCCTGAACAGTTGCGCGGTGGCGGCGCAGGTTTATATCGGCAGCGAATATGAACATCAGTCGATCAAAAATATTATTCAGCTGGTTGATGCCGGAATGAAAGTGGGAATGCCGACCATGGCCGTGACTGGCGTGGGCAAAGATATGGTGCGCGATCAGCGTTATTTCTCGCTCGCGACTCGAATCGCCGCTGAAATGGGGGCGCAAATTATCAAAACCTATTATGTCGAAAAAGGTTTTGAACGGATTGTTGCCGGATGTCCGGTACCCATTGTTATTGCTGGCGGTAAAAAATTACCGGAGCGCGAGGCGCTGGAAATGTGCTGGCAGGCTATCGATCAGGGCGCTTCTGGTGTGGATATGGGGCGTAATATTTTCCAGTCTGACCATCCGGTGGCGATGATGAAAGCCGTACAGGCGGTGGTTCACCATAACGAAACGGCTGATCGGGCATATGAACTCTATCTGAGTGAAAAACAGTAACTGCGGATCTAAGGAGAAGAATTATGCACGTCACACTGGTTGAAATTAACGTTCATGAAGACAAGGTTGACGAGTTTATCGAAGTTTTTCGCCAGAACCACCTGGGCTCTGTACAGGAAGAAGGCAATTTGCGCTTCGATGTCTTACAGGACCCGGAAGTGAATTCGCGCTTTTATATCTACGAAGCCTATAAAGATGAAGACGCAGTGGCGTTCCATAAAACCACGCCCCACTACAAAACCTGTGTCGCGAAACTGGAATCTTTAATGACCGGGCCGCGTAAAAAACGTCTGTTCAATGGTTTGATGCCGTGAGGCGAATTTATCAATTTTATCTACAATTGGGGTAACGCGCTGACGGGAGTAAAAAAATGTCTGACTGGAACCCCTCTTTATATCTACACTTTTCCGCTGAACGATCGCGTCCGGCGGTGGAGCTGCTTGCCAGAGTGCCGCTGGAAAATGTCGAATATGTTGCCGATCTTGGCTGTGGCCCAGGTAACAGCACCGCCCTTCTACAACAACGTTGGCCTGCGGCCAGGATAACAGGCATCGACTCGTCTCCGGCGATGATTGCTGAAGCGCGCAGTGCTTTGCCAGACTGCCAGTTCGTGGAAGCAGACATCCGCAACTGGCAACCGGTACAGGCACTCGATCTGATTTTTGCTAATGCCTCACTGCAATGGCTGCCCGACCACTACGAATTGTTTCCTCATCTGGTTTCTTTACTTAATCCGCAGGGCGTGCTGGCAGTACAGATGCCAGATAACTGGCTGGAGCCGACCCATGTGCTCATGCGCGAAGTTGCCTGGGAACAAAACTACCCGGATCGCGGGCGTGAGCCGTTGGCTGGCGTTCATGCTTACTACGATATTTTGAGCGAAGCCGGATGTGAGGTCGATATCTGGCGAACCACCTACTATCACCAGATGCCGTCACACCAGGCGATTATCGATTGGGTGACTGCCACTGGATTACGTCCGTGGTTACAGGATCTGACCGAGAGCGAACAGCAGCTTTTTCTTAAGCGCTACCATCAGATGCTGGAAGAGCAGTATCCACTGCAAGAGAACGGACAGATACTGCTGGCATTTCCGCGTCTGTTTATTGTTGCCCGGCGTATGGAGTAAATATCACGTCAGCTGGTAATGACGATCGGGAAGAATTTTTGCTGGAATTTCGGCTTCATCGTTCATCTGTAACAGGTCAATTTCAATAGCGTTGCAGATGGCATCCAGTGGTAAATCATTGTTTTCAGTACCGAACGGATCTTCCAGTTCTTCCGCCAGACAATCCAGCGAAATAAAAGTGTAGGAAATCAGCACAGAGATAAAAGGCGTCATGTAATGCAGGTCCACGACCAGCGCGAACGGCAGCATGATACAAAACAGATAAACGGTACGATGCAAAATCAGGGTGTAGGCAAAGGGAATTGGCGTATAGGCAATGCGCTCGCATCCTGCCAGGACCGCTGAAATATCATTAAGCCGATCGTTGAGGCTAATAAACAGGATATCTGAAAGCTGTCCATTGCGGCGCTGAACCGCCAACCATTCTCCCATTATTAACAAGATACGGTTAGCTGGAGAGTTCGAAGCCAGTACACGCTGAAGATCTTCAGTCTTGAGATAATGAGCCAGCACTTCCGCCTGTGGCTGTTTGCGTAATGTCATGCGTAAACAGTGGGCGAAAGCGATTTGCAGCCGGGCAAACTCCCTTACACTTGCCGAATCCGGCAATGTCGTTTTTACCTCGCGCAGTAACGACCGTGAGGCAATCATCAACTGCCCCCAAAGTTTTCGCGCTTCAACGTAACGGGCGTACCCGGCATTATTACGAAAACCAAGAAAAATGGCGATGGCGACACCGAGAATGCTGAACGGTGCGAGGGTGAATTTGATGCCCAGATGCGTGTACCAGGGCAGCATGAAAATAACAGCGATAGAAAAGAGAAAATTGAGTAGTAAGCGCGAGGATATCTTGGATAATACTGAGCCGTGCCAGACAAAAATACGGCGCAGCCAGTGTTGTTGTGGACGAACAATCATGGTTATCTTCAGGCGTGGAAAAGTCGCCCTATTAAACGTGATTACGATCACATTCTCAAGACGCTACTTACAAATTACCTACAAGCTTACAACATTAGCAGGCGCTGCATGTGGCACCTGTTAATGATAAAGGCATATAGGATGTTGTAACTAATATGGTGAAATAAGAAACCCGGTCGAAACCGGGTTCAGAAGTAACGGTGTTATTAGCACAACGGACGTACAGCTTCGCGCATCCCTTTTTCGAGAATCGCATCCAGGTCATTAGCAACCTGCTCGACCAGACCAGGCACTTGCGTCAGGTCCTGCTCCCAGTGGTCTTTTTCTGCCAAAACAATCGCTACCAGTTCCTGGGTGCCGATAACACGGTCACGATGCTGGCTCCAGAGTTGCTGATAACGTTCCAGCCAGTGTGCATCGTCCTGTACCGGATATGTTTCGCCGTTACGCTCACCACGATAGAACGCAATCAATGCCGCTAATGCGAAAGTAAGGCGCGCCGGAAGTGTGCCGTTTGCCTTCTGCCCTGCCAGCAGCTGTGGCAGGATGCGGGTGCGGAACTTGGTCATACCGTTGAGCGCGATAGACAGCAGCTGATGCTTAATGTACGGGTTACGGAAACGCCCGGTGACTGCACTGGCGAAAGATTCCAGTTCATCACGAGGCAAATCCAGTACCGGAATAATTTCTTCGTAGATAGCTTTTTCAACGAATGCGCAAATTTCAGCATCGTTCATCGCTTCACCTACGGTATCCAGCCCTGCCTGGAACGCCACCGGCACCAGCGCGGTGTGCGCACCGTTGAGGATTGCCACTTTGCGTTCTTTGTACGGTTTAATATCGTCAACAATCAGCACGTTGAGCGGATATTTGTCCAGACGCAGTTCAGTCGCTAAGGATTTCGGTCCCTGAATCACAAACAGGTAAAAGTGTTCAGCGGTGTCGAGAAAACCATCGTGATAACCCAGTTCTTCTTCCAGTTTAGCCACTTCATCGCGCGGATAACCGGTAACGATACGGTCCACCAGCGTAGAACAGAAGCTGTTAGCCTGATCCAGCCATTGAATAAATGCTTCTGGCAGTGCCCACTCTTGCGCATAGCGCAGCACCAGTTCACGCAACGCGTCGCCATTGTAGTCAATCAACTCACACGGAATGATGATCCAACCTTTATCCAGCGCACCGTTGAAATGGCTAAAGCGTTCGAACAGCAGACGGGTCAGTTTTGCCGGATAGCTTACCGCTGGCGCGTCATCGAATTTATCGCCCGCATGGTAGCTGATACCCGCTTCGGTGGTGTTAGAGAAAACAAAGCGCATTTCCGGGTTGTGCGCCAGTTTCAGGAATTCATCGTATTCACTGTAGACGCTGATTTCACGATTAACCGAGCGAATCAGACGCGCGTCGCTGACCGCTTCCCCCTTCTCATTCAGGCCACGGATAATGGTGGTGTACAGACCATCCTGCGTGCTCAGTGACGGCGGGAATGAAGTTTCAATCGGACGAACAACGACCACGCCAGAATTCAGATCGGTGTGCTCATTCAGGAGATCGATTTGCCAGTCAACAAAGGCGCGCAGGAAGTTACCTTCACCAAACTGAATGATACGTTCTGGATACTGTGCACCGGGAAAATCGCGACGATTTAGTGTTTTCACAATGGGTTCCCTTCTGATTAGTCATACAACCTGTTTGAATTGGTACGACAGGTTAGCAAACTTTAATACGCCGAACCCCTGTTTTGATCAACTCCTGATGATTAATGAGCAGTTTTATGAGAAAAGTGTGGCGCGGATCATGGTTTAATCGAGGAAAAACGCCTTTTCCTGGATCATAAAGTGGTAGAACACATTGCATTCAAATCGCGCGTAATGAATAAAGATGTCAGACAACTTCCTCACCGTAACGCATAGTGCTGGTACGGTTGCGCCCATCTTTCTTCGAGCGATACAGACACGTATCGGCTTCGACCATCAATTTATTAAAGTCATCGGTCAGCGTTAGGTACGATGCGCGACCACTACCGACGCCAATACTTACCGTGAGATAAAGCGTTTTTTGTTGCCAGGTGAATGGTTGCAGTTCAACGCCTTTACGGATTTTTTCCGCCATTAGCAGACCATCGACAGGATTCACCGACGGCACTGCAACAGCAAATTCTTCGCCGCCCATTCGCGCCACCAGCCCCTTATCACCGACAATCTTCTGAATATGCCGGGCAAACACGCTTAACACTTTATCGCCACATTCATGTCCATAGTTATCGTTAATGCTTTTGAAATAGTCGATATCAAGCAGCATGACAGTCAGATGTTGTGTCTGTTTCAGCGATGGACTTTTCAGCGCCTCATAAAGACCGGACCGTGAGTAAACCTGAGTCAGAAAATCAAAGTCGGCTCGCAGCGCAACTTGCTTCATTAGCGAATTGATCGCTGCCACGCTAAAAGAAACCATAATTGGGCATATCGCCATCGTGGCAATACCGAGACGTGCGGAGAACATTTGCGGAATGGAGAACGGCGAACCGACCGAGATATCAATCACCGAATTTGCCACCAGTACGATTTCCACCGCACCGGTGACAAAGGTCAACAGACATGTTACCTGCGGCGTATAGCGCACTGCACACCAGATTAATGCAGGCAGCGGGAACGCCAGACTCCCCGCTCCGCCAATGACTACCGAGGCAATAACCGACACAATAAGCGCGATGGCGGGCATCATCTGTTCTGCTTTAAAGCGCGGCAGCACTCCAGGAATAGCCAACGTCAGCATACAAGGCACGATCAACACGCCCGTTGAGAATTGCTCACTGAACCAGTCCGCAAGCAAAGGCCAGAAATCCAGACTATCAATACTGACCGAACCAAGATAGCATGTTCGCTGACAGCGGCGGCAAATAAAGGTACCCTGGGAATGCTATTTTGTCGTTTTCCGCAATTCTCATGGCTGATTCATCTGTACAACCAGCCAGTGATAGATTACCGCCACGATATAACGTTGTTGTTCTTCGCTTAACGAAACACCCTGCGGAATGTTATGCCACTTAGCCAGACAACCGCGACAGCAGGTCGCGGTGGCGTGCTGAGCGATAAACACCGGATGCCCGCGCATGGGGGTTTGCTTACCGTCATTAGCCGGTAATGCCGGAGCAAGACGTTTAGCGACAAAATCCGCCGCATGTTGTTCGATGACTGGCGCGCCTTTCTCCAGGCAATACTGACGCTCTTTCATGCCCAGACGAAAGCGAGAGCGAAATTTTGAACGGGATAAACGCGCGAAGAGTGGATCGAGAGACTGCATTAATAAACCGAACGCCCTAACTGTTTCGTCAATTGTTCAAGAACGGCAATACCCGCAAGCGAGTTACCTGCATCATCCAGTTCCGGACTCCAGACAGCGATGGCCATTTCATGCGGAACAATCGCCACAATACCGCCACCAACGCCAGATTTCGCCGGTAGCCCCACCCGCCAGGCAAACTCCCCCGCGTTCTGGTACATACCACTGGTCGCCATCAGCGCGTTAATTTGCCGCGCCTGCATTGGCGTCACCACTGGTTCATCAATATGAATAGCTTTCCCCTGATTAGCCAGAAAGACAAACGTCCGGGCCAGCTCTACACAGCTCATTTTCAGAGCGCAGTAATGAAAGTAGTTTTGCAGAACGGTTGTCACGTCATGATGGAAATTGCCAAACGACTTCATCAGCCAGGCGATAGCCGCATTTCGCGCGGAATGTTCAAATTCGGAACGCGCTACCACCGTATCGTAGGAAATATCAGACACACCGCTTAAGCCGCGCACGACTTCCAGCATACGTTGCCGTGGTGCGCTTAATCGCCCTTGCAACATATCGCAGACCACCAGCGCACCGGCATTAATGAACGGATTACGCGGTATACCCTGCTCCATTTCCAGTTGCACTAAGGAATTGAACGGTGATCCAGACGGATCTTTGCCGACGCGTTGCCAGATTTCCTCTTCGGAGTAATGACGCATGGCGACAACGAGACTCAGCACTTTGGAAATAGACTGAATGGAAAAACGTTCTTGCGCGTCTCCGGCCTGAAAAAGCTGTCCGTCAACGGTACAGATAGCAATCCCCAATCGGGAACCGTCTACTGTAGCCAGCGCCGGAA
Organism: Caldithrix sp.; assembly: GCA_004357015.1. Lineage (GTDB taxonomy): Bacteria > Zhuqueibacterota > Zhuqueibacteria > Oceanimicrobiales > Oceanimicrobiaceae > CR04bin15. Next base: position 21,326 of record SMXE01000224.1, on the reverse strand, counting down.
TATAATCCGCGACTTTACCCTGACCAATGAGCGGCCGCACTTGCCGCAAGATGTTTTCTAAAATTGCATTATCCATGGCGACTGCCACTTTCTACTCCTGGACCGCAGGTCTGAAAAGACCTGCGAGTATATCAGAGCTGAATATGTCGCGTCAGATCCGGTCTTTCCACACCGTCTGGATATTACAGAATTCGTGTAAGCCGAAATGGGAAAGCTCACGACCAAAGCCACTCTTTTTCACGCCACCAAAGGCCACTCGCGCGTCGCTGGCACAATAACCATTGATAAACACCCCACCGCATTCCAGACGTGCCGCCATCTGTCTGGCCTGTGTTTCGTCAGTGGTAAAAATGGTCGCTGAAAGGCCGAACTCACTATCATTAGCCAGTTCCAGTGCATGTTCTGCATCTTTCGCAATGGTGATTGCCGCAACGGGGCCAAACATTTCTTCCCGAAACGCGGTCATTTCTGGGGTAACATTCGCCAGAACCGTTGGCGGATAGTAGTTACCTGCCCCAGCCATCTTTTCCCCGCCCAGTAACAAACGCGCACCCTGCGCCAGGGTTTTCTCCACCTGATGATGCAGCTCATCACGTAAATCAAAACGAGCCATTGGTCCGAGAGCGTTCTCTTCGTCACGGGGATCGCCCATTTTCAAGGCTGCCGCAGCTGCCACAAAACGTTCGGTAAATGCCGAAGCAATTCCCTCTTCGATAATAAAGCGTTTTGCCGCTGCACATACCTGTCCGGTATTCTGATAACGTCCGGCTACCGCCGCTTTCACCGCCAGTTCCAGATCGGCATCGTTAAGCACAATAAACGGATCCGAACCGCCCAGTTCCAGTACGCATTTTTTCAGTGCCGCTCCAGCCTGTGCGCCAATAGCCGCTCCCGCACGAACACTTCCGGTCACCGTGACAGCAGCAATGCGCGAGTCTTTAATCATCTGACTGACACCGTCGTTGTCGGCATTCAGCCAGCCATATACGCCTTGTGGGATACCCGCATCTTTAAACACCTGGGCAATGAGCTGTGCACAGCCCATCACATTCGGCGCATGTTTAAGTAAGTAGCCGTTACCTGCAAGAATGATGGGAACAGCGCCACGCATCACCTGCCATAACGGAAAATTCCACGGCATAATCGCCAGAATCGTCCCCAACGGTCGATACTCAATAACCGCCTGCTGATTTTCCACCAGCGTAGGTTCCGCCTTCAGCATTGCCGGACCATGTTCTGCATACCAGTCACACAAATTCGCCGATTTCGCCACTTCAGCGCGCGCCTGGTTGATTGGTTTGCCCATTTCGCGGGTGATCATTTGCGCCATTTCTTCGCTACGAGCGCGCAGAGCCTTACCGATATCACGCAGTTTTTCAGCACGATAATCTATATTTGTCTCGCGCCAGTCGCGAAAGCCTGCTGCCGCCAGCTGAAGTGCGTTTTCGATATCGTCAGCGCCAGCCCACGGCAGCACAGAAAGTTGTTCACCCGTGGCAGGATTTATCGAAATTGCATGAGTTGCCGGAGTAATGGTCATCGGGGTATCTCCTTTATGAGTCATGGTATGAAGATACGCAGATTTACTCTTGCTTTAAAATGAATAATATTAAGCCACTTATTCACGAATCGAGAATGCTATGGATCTGACCCAACTGGAGATGTTCAACGCGGTTGCCGAAGCTGGCAGCATAACCCAGGCTGCAGCAAAAGTGCATCGCGTGCCGTCGAATCTCACTACCCGTCTGCGCCAGCTGGAAACAGAACTGGGGGTTGATCTGTTTATTCGCGAGAATCAGCGTTTACGTCTCTCTCCTGCCGGGCATAACTTTTTACGCTATAGCCAACAAATTCTCGCGTTAGTGGATGAAGCGCGGAGCGTTGTCGCTGGCGATGAGCCGCAAGGTTTATTTTCTCTTGGTTCGCTGGAAAGCACCGCTGCAGTGCGCATTCCAGCCACGCTGGCGGAATTCAACCGTCGTTATCCCAAAATTCAGTTTTCACTTTCCACCGGCCCTTCCGGCACTATGCTGGATGGTGTACTGGAGGGAAAACTGAATGCGGCGTTTATTGATGGACCCATTAACCATACTGCCATCGACGGGATACCGGTATACCGCGAGGAACTGATGATCGTCACGCCACAAGGATATGCGCCAGTAACCCGTGCCAGTCAGGTTAATGGCAGTAACATTTATGCCTTCCGCGCCAATTGTTCGTATCGTCGCCACTTCGAGAGCTGGTTTCATGCTGACGGTGCCGCTCCGGGAACTATCCATGAGATGGAGTCTTATCACGGAATGTTGGCCTGTGTGATCGCAGGAGCAGGCATTGCGCTTATTCCGCGCTCTATGCTGGAAAGTATGCCGGGGCATCACCAGGTTGAAGCGTGGCCGTTAGCTGAGCAATGGCGTTGGTTAACAACCTGGCTGGTCTGGCGTCGTGGTGCGAAAACACGTCCGCTCGAGGCATTTATTCAACTGCTGGATGTGCCTGACTCGGCAAGACAGGGATATCAATGAGCTATTTTTGATAGTTCTTGCGGTTAATATGCTCTATATAGTGATGTTCCGATGACTTATGACTATATGGGGCAAATATGGTTACGCCAGTAAGCATCAGCAATTACATATCTCTTCCTGATGATTTTCCCGTACGTAATATTGCACCGCAGGTAAAAGAAGTTTTAAAGGATTTTATTGATGCACTTAGTACAATAATATGTAATGAAGAGTGGCGCACGTCTTTAAACATCAACTCAGCCACAAAAAAGATATTTAATAACCTTGACAACTTATCATATATTCAGAGGACTTCTTTTCGGGGTAACGACACGCTATACAATGAAAAGGTTCAGTTTAAACTCACTTATCCCGCCAGGAATGGAAGACACAAAGAAAATATTGAATTTCAGGTAGTAATAAATTTAAGCCCTATTTATTTAGATAATTTTCGCCATGATGGAGAAATTAATATTTTTTGCGCTCCCAACCCAAAGCCTGTCACTATGGGGCGCGTATTTCAGACCGGCGTCGAGCGTGTACTCTTTCTGTTTCTGAATGATTTTATTGAACAATTTCCAATGATCAACCCTGGTGTTCCCATCAAAAGAGCGCATACACCACATATTGAACCCCTGCCTTCGGATCACCATACCGCTGCAGATTACTTACGCCAGTTTGATTTGCTTGTCCTGAATTTTATCTCTCGCGGTAATTTTGTCATACTCCCCCGATTATGGAATAACTCTGAGGTTCACAGATGGTTCGTCAATAAAGATCCTAACTTGATCACCGCCATTCTCGACATAACGGACAGCGAATTAAAAGAGGATTTGTTGCAAAGCCTGATGGATTCATTAGGTTCTAACAAACATGTACTACCCGAAGTCTGCATCTGCTTTTTATCCCTTTTAGCAGAACAAGAATCTCCTCATTTTCAGAACTTGTTTTTATTTTTCGCCAATATGTTATTGCACTATCACCAATTTATGAATCCCAATGAAAGTGATTTGAATGACGTGTTGATGCCAGCATCATTAAGTGATGATAAAATTATCAAACATATGGCGCGCAGGACCCTCAAACTGTTTGTAAAAAATGAAACACCGCCAAAAGTTACTCACGAAGACCTGGTGAAAAACAGGCCTCGCTCCCCTGTCAGACCACCTATACCCGCAACCGCCAAAACGCCAGACCTCCCTGAACGTCATTAAACCGTGATGTTACCGACTCTCTGACGCGTGAAAGAATCAGCGTCAGAGAAACGGAAAACGCGATCCAGATCACAAATGCATTGTATTCACATCATTAACCGTTTTAAGATCATTTCATCACTTTTTCGCAACTCACCCGATAATCTGTTATGACAACAAACACTGTTTCCCGCAAAGTGGCGTGGCTACGGGTCGTTACGCTGGCAGTCGCCGCCTTCATCTTCAACACCACCGAATTTGTCCCTGTTGGCCTGCTCTCTGACATTGCGCAAAGTTTTCACATGCAAACCGCTCAGGTCGGCATCATGTTGACCATTTACGCATGGGTAGTAGCGCTAATGTCATTGCCTTTTATGTTAATGACCAGTCAGGTTGAACGGCGCAAATTACTGATCTGCCTGTTTGTGGTGTTTATTGCCAGCCACGTACTGTCGTTTTTGTCGTGGAGCTTTACCGTTCTGGTGATCAGTCGCATTGGTGTGGCTTTTGCACATGCGATTTTCTGGTCGATTACGGCGTCTCTGGCGATCCGTATGGCTCCGGCCGGGAAGCGAGCACAGGCATTGAGTTTAATTGCCACCGGTACAGCACTGGCGATGGTCTTAGGTTTACCTCTCGGGCGCATTGTGGGCCAGTATTTCGGTTGGCGAATGACCTTCTTCGCGATTGGTATTGGGGCGCTTATCACCCTTTTGTGCCTGATTAAGTTACTTCCCTTACTGCCCAGTGAGCATTCCGGTTCACTGAAAAGCCTCCCGCTATTGTTCCGCCGCCCGGCATTGATGAGCATTTATTTGTTAACTGTGGTGGTTGTCACCGCCCATTACACGGCATACAGCTATATCGAGCCTTTTGTACAAAACATTGCGGGATTCAGCGCCAACTTTGCCACGGCATTACTGTTATTACTCGGTGGTGCGGGCATTATTGGCAGCGTGATTTTCGGTAAACTGGGTAATCAGTATGCGTCTGCGTTGGTGAGTACGGCGATTGCGCTGTTGCTGGTGTGCCTGGCATTGCTGTTACCTGCGGCGAACAGTGAAATACACCTCGGGGTGCTGAGTATTTTCTGGGGGATCGCGATGATGATCATCGGGCTTGGTATGCAGGTTAAAGTGCTGGCGCTGGCACCAGATGCTACCGACGTCGCGATGGCGCTATTCTCCGGCATATTTAATATTGGAATCGGGGCGGGTGCGTTGGTAGGTAATCAGGTGAGTTTGCACTGGTCAATGTCGATGATTGGTTATGTGGGCGCGGTGCCTGCTTTTGCCGCGTTAATTTGGTCAATCATTATATTTCGCCGCTGGCCAGTGACACTCGAAGAACAGACGCAATAGTTGAAAGGCCCATTCGGGCCTTTTTTAATGGTACGTTTTAATGATTTCCAGGATGCCGTTAATAATAAACTGCACACCCATACATACCAGCAGGAATCCCATCAGACGGGAGATCGCTTCAATGCCACCCTTGCCCACCAGCCGCATAATTGCGCCGGAGCTGCGTAGGCTTCCCCACAAAATAACCGCCACCAGGAAAAAGATCAGCGGCGGCGCAACCATCAGTACCCAATCAGCGAAGGTTGAACTCTGACGCACTGTGGACGCCGAGCTAATAATCATCGCTATGGTTCCCGGACCGGCAGTACTTGGCATTGCCAGCGGCACAAAGGCAATATTGGCACTGGGTTCATCTTCCAGCTCTTCCGACTTGCTTTTCGCCTCCGGTGAATCAATCGCTTTCTGTTGCGGAAAGAGCATCCGAAAACCGATAAACGCGACGATTAAGCCGCCTGCAATTCGCAGACCGGGAATCGAAATGCCAAATGTATCCATCACCAGTTGCCCGGCGTAATACGCCACCATCATGATGGCAAATACGTACACCGAGGCCATCAACGACTGACGATTACGTTCGGCACTGTTCATGTTGCCTGCCAGGCCAAGAAATAACGCGACAGTTGTTAATGGGTTAGCTAACGGCAGCAACACCACCAGCCCCAGGCCAATTGCTTTAAACAAATCTAACATTGGTGGTTGTTATCCTGTGTATCTGGGTTATCAGCGAAAAGTATAAGGGGTAAACAAGGATAAAGTGTCACTCTTTAGCTAGCCTTGCATCGCATTGAACAAAACTTGAACCGATTTAGCAAAACGTGGCATCGGTCAATTCATTCATTTGACTTATACTTGCCTGGGCAATATTATCCCCTGCAACTAATTACTTGCCAGGGCAACTAATGTGAAAAGTACCAGCGATCTGTTCAATGAAATTATTCCATTGGGTCGCTTAATCCATATGGTTAATCAGAAGAAAGATCGCCTGCTTAACGAGTATCTGTCTCCGCTGGATATTACCGCGGCACAGTTTAAGGTGCTCTGCTCTATCCGCTGCGCGGCGTGTATTACTCCGGTTGAACTGAAAAAGGTATTGTCGGTCGACCTGGGAGCACTGACCCGTATGCTGGATCGCCTGGTCTGTAAAGGCTGGGTGGAAAGGTTGCCGAACCCGAATGACAAGCGCGGCGTACTGGTAAAACTTACCACCGGCGGCGCGGCAATATGTGAACAATGCCATCAATTAGTTGGCCAGGACCTGCACCAAGAATTAACAAAAAACCTGACGGCGGACGAAGTGGCAACACTTGAGTATTTGCTTAAGAAAGTCCTGCCGTAAACAAAAAAGAGGTATGACGATGTCCAGACGCAATACTGACGCTATTACCATTCATAGCATTTTGGACTGGATCGAGGACAACCTGGAATCGCCACTGTCACTGGAGAAAGTGTCAGAGCGTTCGGGTTACTCCAAATGGCACCTGCAACGGATGTTTAAAAAAGAAACCGGTCATTCATTAGGCCAATACATCCGCAGCCGTAAGATGACGGAAATCGCGCAAAAGCTGAAGGAAAGTAACGAGCCGATACTCTATCTGGCAGAACGATATGGCTTCGAGTCGCAACAAACTCTGACCCGAACCTTCAAAAATTACTTTGATGTTCCGCCGCATAAATACCGGATGACCAATATGCAGGGCGAATCGCGCTTTTTACATCCATTAAATCATTACAACAGCTAGTTGAAAACGTGACAACGTCACTGAGGCAATCATGAAACCACTTTCATCCGCAATAGCAGCTGCGCTTATTCTCTTTTCCGCGCAGGGCGTTGCGGAACAAACCACGCAGCCAGTTGTTACTTCTTGTGCCAATGTCGTGGTTGTTCCCCCATCGCAGGAACACCCACCGTTTGATTTAAATCACATGGGTACTGGCAGTGATAAGTCGGATGCGCTCGGCGTGCCCTATTATAATCAACACGCTATGTAGTTTGTTCTGGCCCCGACATCTCGGGGCTTATTAACTTCCCACCTTTACCGCTTTACGCCACCGCAAGCCAAATACATTGATATACAGCCCGGTCATAATGAGCACCGCACCTAAAAATTGCAGACCCGTTAAGCGTTCATCCAACAATAGTGCCGCACTTGCCAGTCCTACTACGGGCACCAGTAACGATAACGGTGCAACCCGCCAGGTTTCATAGCGTCCCAGTAACGTCCCCCAGATCCCATAACCAACAATTGTCGCCACAAACGCCAGATACATCAGAGACAAGATGGTGGTCATATCGATAGTAACCAGACTGTGAATCATGGTTGCGGAACCATCGAGAATCAGCGAGGCAACAAAGAAGGGAATGATTGGGATTAAAGCGCTCCAGATTACCAGCGACATCACCGCCGGACGCGTTGAGTGCGACATGATCTTTTTATTGAAGATGTTGCCACACGCCCAACTAAATGCTGCCGCCAGGGTCAACATAAAGCCGAGCATCGCCACATGCTGACCGTTCAGACTATCTTCGATTAACACCAGTACGCCAAAAATCGCTAAGGCGATCCCCGCCAATTGTTTGCCATGCAGTCGCTCCCCGAAAGTAAACGCGCCAAGCATGATAGTAAAAAACGCCTGTGCCTGTAACACCAGCGAAGCCAGTCCAGCAGGCATACCGAAGTTAATGGCACAAAAAAGAAAAGCAAACTGCGCAAAACTGATGGTTAATCCATACCCCAGCAGCAAATTCAGTGGTACTTTCGGTCGTGCGACAAAAAAGATAGCCGGAAAAGCGACCAGCATAAAGCGCAAACCGGCCAGCATCAGCGGTGGCATGTTATGAAGCCCCACTTTGATGACCACAAAATTTAGCCCCCATACGACCACTACCAGTAGCGCCAACACCCCATCTTTTCGCGACATTCTACCGCCTCTGAATTTCATCTTTTGTAAGCAATCAACTTAGCTGAATTTACTTTTCTTTAACAGTTGATTCGTTAGTCGCCGGTTACGACGGCATTAATGCGCAAATAAGTCGCTATACTTCGGATTTTTGCCATGCTATTTCTTTACATCTCTAAAACAAAACATAACGAAACGCACTGCCGGACAGACAAATGAACTTATCCCTACGACGCTCTACCAGCGCCCTTCTTGCCTCGTCGTTGTTATTAACCATCGGACGCGGCGCTACGCTGCCATTTATGACCATTTACTTGAGTCGCCAGTACAGCCTGAGTGTCGATCTAATCGGTTATGCGATGACAATTGCGCTCACTATTGGCGTCGTTTTTAGCCTCGGTTTTGGTATCCTGGCGGATAAGTTCGACAAGAAACGCTATATGTTACTGGCAATTACCGCCTTCGCCAGCGGTTTTATTGCCATTACTTTAGTGAATAACGTGACGCTGGTTGTGCTCTTTTTTGCCCTCATTAACTGCGCCTATTCTGTTTTTGCTACCGTGCTGAAAGCCTGGTTTGCCGACAATCTTTCGTCCACCAGCAAAACGAAAATCTTCTCAATCAACTACACCATGCTAAACATTGGCTGGACCATCGGTCCGCCGCTCGGCACGCTGTTGGTAATGCAGAGCATCAATCTGCCCTTCTGGCTGGCAGCTATCTGTTCCGCGTTTCCCATGCTTTTCATTCAAATTTGGGTAAAGCGCAGCGAGAAAATCATCGCCACGGAAACAGGCAGTGTCTGGTCGCCGAAAGTTTTATTACAAGATAAAGCACTGTTGTGGTTTACCTGCTCTGGTTTTCTGGCTTCTTTTGTAAGCGGCGCATTTGCTTCATGCATTTCACAATATGTGATGGTGATTGCTGATGGGGATTTTGCCGAAAAGGTGGTCGCGGTTGTTCTTCCGGTGAATGCTGCCATGGTGGTTACGTTGCAATATTCCGTGGGCCGCCGACTTAACCCGGCTAACATCCGCGCGCTGATGACAGCAGGCACCCTCTGTTTCGTCATCGGTCTGGTCGGTTTTATTTTTTCCGGCAACAGCCTGCTATTGTGGGGTATGTCAGCTGCGGTATTTACTGTCGGTGAAATCATTTATGCGCCGGGCGAGTATATGTTGATTGACCATATTGCGCCGCCAGAAATGAAAGCCAGCTATTTTTCCGCCCAGTCTTTAGGCTGGCTTGGTGCCGCGATTAACCCATTAGTGAGTGGCGTAGTGCTAACCAGCCTGCCGCCTTCCTCGCTGTTTGTCATCTTAGCGTTGGTGATCATTGCTGCGTGGGTGCTGATGTTAAAAGGGATTCGAGCAAGACCGTGGGGGCAGCCCGCGCTTTGTTGATTTAAGTCGAACACAATAAAGATTTAATTCAGCCTTCGTTTAGGTTACCTCTGCTAATATCTTTCTCATTGAGATGAAAATTAAGGTAAGCGAGGAAACACACCACACCATAAACGGAGGCAAATAATGCTGGGTAATATGAATGTTTTTATGGCCGTACTGGGAATAATTTTATTTTCTGGTTTTCTGGCCGCGTATTTCAGCCACAAATGGGATGACTAATGAACGGAGATAATCCCTCACCTAACCGGCCCCTTGTTACAGTTGTGTACAAGGGGCCTGATTTTTATGACGGCGAAAAAAAACCGCCAGTAAACCGGCGGTGAATGCTTGCATGGATAGATTTGTGTTTTGCTTTTACGCTAACAGGCATTTTCCTGCACTGATAACGAATCGTTGACACAGTAGCATCAGTTTTCTCAATGAATGTTAAACGGAGCTTAAACTCGGTTAATCACATTTTGTTCGTCAATAAACATGCAGCGATTTCTTCCGGTTTGCTTACCCTCATACATTGCCCGGTCCGCTCTTCCAATGACCACATCCAGAGGCTCTTCAGGAAATGCGCGACTCACACCTGCTGTCACGGTAATGTTGATATGCCCTTCAGAATGTGTGATGGCATGGTTATCGACTAACTGGCAAATTCTGACACCTGCACGACATGCTTCTTCATCATTAGCCGCTTTGACAATAATGATAAATTCTTCGCCCCCGTAGCGATAAACCGTTTCGTAATCACGCGTCCAACTGGCTAAGTAAGTTGCCAGGGTGCGTAATACTACATCGCCGATTAAATGCCCGTAGGTATCATTAACCAATTTAAATCGGTCAATATCCAACAACATTAAATAAAGATTCAGAGGCTCAGCGTTGCGTAACTGATGATCAAAGGATTCATCAAGAACCCGACGACCCGGCAATCCCGTCAAAACATCCATATTGCTACGGATCGTCAGCAAATAAATTTTGTAATCGGTTAATGCCGCAGTAAAAGAAAGCAACCCCTCCTGAAAGGCGTCGAAATGCGCGTCCTGCCAGTGATTTTCAACAATAGCCAGCATTAATTCCCGACCACAGTTATGCATATGTTGATGGGCAGAATCCATTAGCCGAACGTAAGGTAATTCATCGTTATCGAGTGGCCCCAGATGATCAATCCACCGACCAAACTGGCACAGTCCATAAGAATGGTTATCCGTTATTTCTGGCTTACTGGCATCTCTCGCGACCACGCTGTGAAACATACTCACCAGCCACTGGTAGTGGGCATCGATAGCCTTATTGAGATTTAACAAGATGGCATCAATTTCCGTTGTCTTCTTGATCATTGCCACTCCTTTTTCACAGTTCCTTGTGCGCGCTATTCTAACGAGAGAAAAGCAAAATTACGTCAATATTTTCATAGAAATCCGAAGTTATGAGTCATCTCTGAGATAACATTGTGATTTAAAACAAAATCAGCGGATAAAAAAGTGTTTAATTCTGTAAATTACCTCTGCATTATCGTAAATAAAAGGATGACAAATAGCATAACCCAATACCCTAATGGCCCAGTAGTTCAGGCCATCAGGCTAATTTATTTTTATTTCTGCAAATGAGTGACCCGAACGACGGCCGGCGCGCTTTTCTTATCCAGACTGCCACTAATGTTGATCATCTGGTCCGGCTGAACTTCTCGTCCATCAAAGACGGCCGCAGGAATAACGACATTAATTTCACCGCTCTTATCGCGAAAAACGTAACGGTCCTCTCCTTTGTGAGAAATCAAATTACCGCGTAGTGAAACCGAAGCGCCATCGTGCATGGTTTTTGCGAAATCAACGGTCATTTTTTTTGCATCATCGGTTCCGCGATAGCCATCTTCTATTGCATGAGGCGGCGGTGGCGCTGCATCCTGTTTTAAACCGCCCTGGTCATCTGCCAACGCATAAGGCATGACAAGAAAACTTGCTAATACAATGGCCTGAAATTTCATACTAACTCCTTAATTGCGTTTGGTTTGACTTATTAAGTCTGGTTGCTATTTTTATAATTGCCAAATAAGAATATTGCCAATTGTTATAAGGCATTTAAAATCAGCCAACTAGCTGTCAAATATACAGAGAATTTAACTCACTAAAGTTAAGAAGATTGAAAAGTCTTAAACATATTTTCAGAATAATCGGATTTATATGTTTGAAAATTATTATATTGGACGAGCATACAGAAAAAGCAAATCACCTTTACATATAAAAGCGTGGACAAAAAACAGTGAACATTAATAGAGATAAAATTGTACAACTTGTAGATACCGATACTATTGAAAACCTGACATCCGCGTTGAGTCAAAGACTTATCGCGGATCAATTACGCTTAACTACCGCCGAATCATGCACCGGCGGTAAGTTGGCTAGCGCCCTGTGTGCAGCTGAAGATACACCCAAATTTTACGGTGCAGGCTTTGTTACTTTCACCGATCAGGCAAAGATGAAAATCCTCAGCGTAAGCCAGCAATCTCTTGAACGATATTCTGCGGTGAGTGAGAAAGTGGCAGCAGAAATGGCAACCGGTGCCATAGAGCGTGCGGATGCTGATGTCAGTATTGCCATTACCGGCTACGGCGGACCGGAGGGCGGTGAAGATGGTACGCCAGCGGGTACCGTCTGGTTTGCGTGGCATATTAAAGGCCAGAACTACACTGCGGTTATGCATTTTGCTGGCGACTGCGAAACGGTATTAGCTTTAGCGGTGAGGTTTGCCCTCGCCCAGCTGCTGCAATTACTGCTATAACCAGGCTGGCCTGGCGATATCTCAGGCCAGCCATTGGTGGTGTTTATATGTTCAAGCCACGATGTTGCAGCATCGGCATAATCTTAGGTGCCTTACCGCGCCATTGTCGATACAGGCGTTCCAGATCTTCGCTGTTACCTCTGGAAAGGATCGCCTCGCGAAAACGCAGCCCATTTTCACGCGTTAATCCGCCCTGCTCAACAAACCACTGATAACCATCATCGGCCAACATTTGCGTCCACAGATAAGCGTAATAACCTGCAGCATATCCGCCACCAAAAATATGGGCGAAATAACTGCTGCGATAGCGTGGCGGTATAGCAGGAAGATCCATATTTTCCGCCACCAGCGCCCGCAATTCAAAATCATCGACATCCTGCATTGCTTCGTTTTCTTCCAGGCAATGCCAGCGCATATCGAGAAGTGCGGCGCTAAGCAGTTCGCTCATCTCATACCCTTTGTTGAACAGGCTGGCATTACGCATTTTCTGTTGCAGTTCGTCAGGCATTGCTGCCCCGCTCTGATAATGCCGGGCGTAGCGAGCGAATACCTGCGGATGCGTTGCCCAGTGTTCGTTGATTTGCGACGGAAATTCGACAAAATCACGCGGCGTGTTGGTGCCGGAAAGCGTGGCATAACGCTGGCGGGCAAAAAGGCCGTGCAGCGTATGACCAAATTCATGGAATAAGGTTATGACATCATCCCAGAGTAACAACGCAGGCTCACCGGCAGCGGGTTTCTGATAATTGCAGACGTTATAAATTACCGGATGTGTTTTATTAAGCGTTGATTGCTCAACAAAATTGCCCATCCATGCACCGCCGCTTTTTGAATCACGGGCGAAGAAATCACCGTAAAATAACGCCAGCCCCACGCCATTATGATCAAAAATTTCCCACACACGAACGTCAGGATGGTAGACAGGAATATCAAAACGTTCGACAAACTTAATACCGAAGAGCTGATTCGCGGTCCAGAATACACCTTCATTTAACACCGTGTTTAATTCAAAATATGGCTTGAGCTGCGCCTCATCAAGATCAAATTTCTCCCGCCGTACCTGTTCCGCATAAAATGCCCAGTCCCACGGCTGCGCGCTAAACCCGCCCTGCTGCTTATCGATAACCGCCTGTATGGAGGCTAATTCATCGCTCGCACGTTGACGCGCCGCTGGAACAATTTCCCGCATAAAGTTAAGTGCTGCTTCAGGTGTTTTTGCCATCTGATCGGCGATTTTCCATGCGGCATAATGAGGAAAACCAAGTAGTGTTGCCTGTTGTGCACGGATCTCCACCAGACGTTGAATGATAGCGCGGGTATCATTGGCATCATTTTTTTCCGCTCGCGTCCAGCCCGCAATAAACAGTTTTTCACGCGTCGCACGATCGCGCATTTCGGCAAGCGCCGGTTGTTGGGTGGTATTCAGCAGCGGAATCAGCCATTTGTTATCCAGACCTTTCTCGCGAGCCGCCTCTGCCGCCAGCGCAATCTCTTGCTCACTCATTCCTGCCAGCTGCGCGATATCGTTCACAACCAGACCGCCGGATTTATTTGCTGCCAGTAATCGCTGGTTAAACTGGCTGGTCAGGGTCGCAGCTTCTGTATTCAGTACTTTTAATTTTGCTTTATCAGCTTGCGCAAGTTTGGCTCCGGCAAGGACAAAACGTTGATGAATCACCTCCACCAGGCGGATGGATTCACTATCAAGCCCCAGGGATTCACGGCGCTGCCAGACAGCATCTACCCGCGCGAATAATTCACCGTTCAGATAGATATCATTAGCCAGTTCCGCCAGTTCAGCGGAAAACTGCTCGTCAAGACGCTGTAATTCATCATTGGTATGCGCCGCAGTCATCGCAAAAAAGACGCTGGTAACGCGGGTAAGTAATTCTCCGCTTTGTTCCAGTGCCAGAATAGTATTGTTGAAATCAGGCATTTGCGGGTTAAGCGCGATGGCAGCAATTTCTGCCCGCTTTTGCTGCATTCCCTCATCGAATGCCGGGCGATAGTGATGATTGGCAATTTGATCAAAATGGGGAGCCAGATACGGCAGTGTGCTTTGCACAAGGAAAGGATTCATTGTTGTCATTTTCTTCTCCTGAACGCGAGGTGTTCCATAGCGTAGGCTTACTGATAACGGAGTGCAATCTTGCAATCCAGTATTACCCGCTCTTAAGCATCCCGTGCTATGTTATTGACACACAAAAGCGTTGAGGAACAGTGAGATGATCGTTTTAGTAACTGGAGCAACGGCAGGTTTTGGTGAATGCATTACTCGTCGTTTTATTCAACAAGGGCATAAAGTTATCGCCACTGGCCGTCGCCAGGAACGGTTGCAGGAGTTAAAAGACGAACTGGGAGATAATCTGTATATCGCCCAACTGGACGTTCGCAACCGCGCCGCTATTGAAGAGATGCTGGCATCGCTTCCTGCCGAGTGGTGCAATATTGATATCCTGGTAAATAATGCCGGCCTGGCGTTGGGCATGGAGCCTGCGCATAAAGCCAGCGTTGAAGACTGGGAAACGATGATTGATACCAACAACAAAGGCCTGGTATATATGACGCGCGCCGTCTTACCGGGTATGGTTGAACGTAATCATGGTCATATTATTAACATTGGCTCAACGGCAGGTAGCTGGCCGTATGCCGGTGGTAACGTTTACGGTGCGACGAAAGCGTTTGTTCGTCAGTTTAGCCTGAATCTGCGTACGGATCTGCATGGTACGGCGGTGCGCGTCACCGACATCGAACCGGGTCTGGTGGGTGGTACCGAGTTTTCCAATGTCCGCTTTAAAGGCGATGACGGTAAAGCAGAAAAAACCTATCAAAATACCGTTGCATTGACGCCAGAAGATGTCAGCGAAGCCGTCTGGTGGGTGTCAACGCTGCCTGCTCACGTCAATATCAATACCCTGGAAATGATGCCGGTTACCCAAAGCTATGCCGGACTGAATGTCCACCGTCAGTAATTTTTATACCCGGCGTAACTGCCGGGTTATTGCTTGTCACAAAAAAGTGGTAGACTCATGCAGTTAACTCACTCACAAGCAAGAACGAATGACCGTCGAAACGCAACTTAATCCCACACAGCCTGTCAATCAGCAGATTTATCGTATTCTTCGTCGCGACATTGTCCATTGCCTGATTGCTCCAGGCACACCGTTGTCGGAAAAAGAAGTTTCTGTTCGTTTCAATGTGTCACGCCAGCCGGTTCGTGAAGCCTTTATTAAACTGGCGGAAAACGGCCTGATTCAAATTCGTCCGCAACGTGGCAGCTACGTCAACAAAATTTCCATGGCCCAGGTGCGCAACGGCAGTTTTATCCGTCAGGCCATTGAGTGCGCGGTGGCGCGTCGGGCGGCGAGCATGATTACCGAAAGCCAGTGCTATCAACTGGAACAAAATCTTCACCAGCAACGCATTGCCATTGAGCGCAAGCAACTGGATGATTTTTTTGAACTTGATGACAACTTCCATCAACTCCTGACGCAGATTGCCGACTGTCAACTGGCGTGGGATACCATTGAGAACCTGAAAGCGACCGTTGATCGCGTGCGCTATATGAGTTTCGACCACGTTTCTCCACCAGAAATGCTGTTACGCCAGCATCTTGATATTTTCTCTGCCCTGCAAAAACGTGATGGCGATGCGGTAGAACGTGCAATGACGCAACATTTGCAGGAAATCAGCGAATCCGTGCGCCAGATCCGCCAGGAAAACAGCGACTGGTTTAGCGAAGAGTAATTCATTTCCTCTCATCCCATCCGGGGTGAGAGTCTTTTCCCCCGCCTTATGGCTCATGCATGCATCAAAAAAGATGTGAGCTTGATCAAAAACAAAAAATATTTCACTCGACAGGAGTATTTATATTGCGCCCGTTACGTGGGCTTCGACTGTAAATCAGAAAGGAGAAAACACCTATGACGACCTACGATCGTAACCGTAACGCAATCACCACTGGCAGCCGTGTTATGGTTAGCGGCACCGGTCACACTGGCAAGATCCTGTCGATTGATACTGAAGGTCTGACCGCTGAGCAAATCCGCCGCGGAAAAACCGTAGTTGTTGAAGGTTGTGAAGAGAAACTGGCACCACTGGACCTGATTCGTCTCGGCATGAACTAAGCGTGTGAATGCCGCCGATGGCGGCATTGCTTTTTTACTTCACGGAATATTTTGCCACGGTCGCTTTCGCGCCATGCGCTAATAAAGACAAGTACGTTTCCGTCACTCTTGCAGTAAACAAACTATTGTCTGGCAAATCATCACCAAAGATCGCCTTAATCGCCAGCAATGACTGGACGCGCGCTTTCCCTTCGGCACTACTTTGTACAGCCTTCTGAATAACAGGTAACAGTGGGTCACTGATTTCTATCGGATTTCCCTGTTCATCAACACCACCGACATAACGCATCCAACCCGCGACGCCCAGCGCCAGCAGATCGAACTTGCTGTCATGCGCCAGATGCCAGCGAACAGAATCCAACATCCGCTGTGGCAATTTCTGGCTACCATCCATCGCAATCTGCCAGGTTCGATGACGTAACGCCGGGTTGCTATAGCGTGCAATTAATCGGTTAGCGTAATCTTGCAAATCAACGCCCTGCACTTTCAACGTCGGCGCTTGTTCCTGCAACATCAAGCCATACGCCGCATAACGATAATGTTCATCTTCCATACAGTCATTAATGTGCTGATATCCTGCAAGATACCCCAGATACGCCAGGAATGAATGACTGCCGTTGAGCATGCGCAACTTCATCTCTTCATAAGGCAGCACATCGCTAACCAGTTCGGCTCCCGCTTTTTCCCATTCCGGACGTCCGGCAACAAAGTTATCTTCTATTACCCACTGGCGGAAAGGTTCACAGGCAACGCCCGCAGGATCGCGCACACCGGTAAGTTGTTCGATTTTCGCCAGCGTATCCTCTGTCACTGCGGGCACAATACGGTCCACCATTGTTGATGGGAAAGTCACGTTATCTTCGATCCATTGTGCCAGTTTTACATCAACGGCTTGTGCGTAGGAAGTGACAACGTCACGCATAACATGACCGTTTTCTGGCATGTTGTCACATGACATGACGGTAAATGCGGGAAGTCCTGCCGCTTTACGGCGAGCCAGCGCCTCAACAATCACCCCTGTTGCTGTTTTCGGCTGGTGGGGATTTTGCACGTCGGCAGCTACCATCGGGTGATCGAGCATTAACTGTCCGGTCGCCGGAGAGTGGAAATACCCTTTTTCGGTGATTGTCAGAGAGACAATCGCGATTTGCGGTTCACACATCGCTGCCAACACGGTTTCTAAGCCATCTATCTGTACGTGCAAGGCTTTTTTAACGACGCCAACGACGCGAGCCGTCCACACATCGGCCGACATTTCCGCAACGGTATAAAGATTATCTTGCTGTTGTAAATCGGCAATTTGCTGTTCGCCGCCGATTAAGTTGACCTCATAATATCCCCAGTCACTGAAATGTTCCGTAGCAAGAATATCGGCATACACACCCTGATGCGCACGGTGAAATGCACCAAAGCCTAAATGAACAATTCTTGGAGCCAGGTTATTAAGATCATAAACAGGGAGTGTCGCTTTTGCTGATAACAAATTATTTCCCATAACAATTCCTTAAATATAAATATGGCAAGCTATATGTTTTGTTATATGAATAAAAATCCCCTCTCCGGTAAGAGAAGGGATTAAGGGTTTACAGACTTCTGGAAGGTTGCGCAGCTCTTACAACACGCGGTTGATCTTCCGCAGCGTCTTCCAGCGCACTTAAATCACGGTCTTTCACCTCTGGCATTTTCAGCGCAGAGATTAAACCAATCACTGAATATGCCATGATCATAATGGCGATCGGATACCAGGATTCCGTCATGGTGCAGAAAATACCCGCCAGGATAGGACCAAAACCGGAAGCGATAAGACCACCAATTTCTTTAGAAATAGCCATCCGGGTAAAGCGGTTTTTACAGCCGAACATTTCTGCCATGGTAATGTTTTCCAGAGCAAATAATCCCAGCACCGCACAGTTATGAATCACAATCAGTGCAACCATAATGGTGCTCGGGGCATAGCTTTTATCTACAATGATAGAAAGCATTGGCCATGCCAGCACAATCGCGGAGGTATTCATAATAATATACGGGATCCGGCGACCAATTTTATCGGATAACCAACCAAGGAACGGAATGGTCATAAAGCCGAGAATCGAACTGATCATCAATGCATCTGTTGGAATTGCTTTGTTAAACAATAACGTCTGCACTAAATAGCCTGCAAGGAAAGTCTGAATTAACCCGGAGTTACCCGCCTGACCAAAACGCAGCCCTGTTGCCAGCCAGAAGGATTTGCTCTGGAACATGCTACCAGCAGGTGCAGGTTTTGCTGTCGGTTGGTTACTGTCGTTAACCTTCTCAAAGACCGGGCTTTCTTTCAGATTCATACGCAACCAGATAGCAAAGACCATCACGACAACACTCGCCAGGAACGGTATACGCCATCCCCACGCCAGCAGTTCCTCTTTACTGAGAATGAAGAACATAAAGGCCCAGATTGCCGTTGCGCTCAAGGTTCCGCAGTTAGTTCCCATAGCCACAAATGAGGAGATAATTCCGCGCTTACCTTTTGGCGCATATTCCGCCAGCATCGTACCGGCACCGGAAATTTCCGCACCTGCACCCAACCCCTGAATAATACGCAACGTCACCAGCAAGATGGGTGCAAAAACACCAATCTGTGCATAGGTCGGTAACACACCAATTAAGGTGGTACAGATCCCCATCATGGTGATGGTAATAAAGAGCACTTTTTTACGCCCTATTCTGTCGCCCATTTTGCCGAAAATAAATGCTCCGACAATACGCGCCACATAACCTGCACCGTAGGTTCCCATTGCCAGAATTAACGCCATTGCCGTTGATGATTCAGGAAAAAATATTTCATGAAACACTAACGCTGCGCCGAGCGAATATAACTGGAAATCCATAATTCACAGGTGTTTTTTCCCATCCTGTGGTTTCCTTGGCGTTTTCTAGGTTTTTTCAGATAGTTGCATTTTTTTAAAAAGCATCCTAAGTTCGATCTCAGTGTCTATCTGGGGCCTATTTCTGTCCCATATATGCCCCAAAAAAACTCCCCAACAGATAAGTAGTTTTTTCATGGATTTATGCGTAAAATCAAGAACGGCTGGAAATCATTCAATACTCACACTATCGAAAAATTTACCAGCCAATCGCAGCACGTTCTTGCATAAGGTGTGTCTGCGGTTTTTCAACTATTCAGATACATCACTCCCATCACATTCATTCCTCCGCATCAAAGGCATATAGGCTATATCACCTTGATATTTTTCTTTTTCAGATAAAAACTGTTATCTATGTATACTTTTAAACCCAATCCGTGTAGAGTCTCTACATAAGATAGTTTGCAGTTGCCGCTTCAGCTTGCGCCATAAACCGCCTGATTTTTGCTGCCACCTGTTAGCATTCCTGTATACCTGAAACGACAATGTTTATCTACGAACTTTAAGAACACCCAAGATAAAAATTGTCAACTATATCATATATAACACATTACTAATTCGAGGCTATATGAACAGCATACTGATAATCACATCTCTCCTTATCATATTCAGCATTTTTAGTCATGCCCTAATAAAATTAGGGATTGGCATATCCAATAACCCAGACAAAACCGATGTATAAGTCAACATATCCTGAATCAGACATACAATATCGCAATGAAAATCAATAATATTTTAAGGAATATCTTCATGAAATCAAAAGACACCCTAAAGTGGTTCCCTGCGCAGCTTCCTGAAGTAAGAATTATCCTAGGGGATGCTGTAGTGGAAGTAGCAAAACAGGGAAGACCTATCAATACCAGAACATTGCTTGATTACATTGAAGGAAACATAAAGAAAAAATCATGGCTGGATAACAAAGAATTATTACAAACAGCGATATCAGTTCTTAAAGACAACCAAAATTTAAATGGTAAAATGTAATATAATAAACTTACTTTTTTATCATTTTTCCACTTTAACAACATTTTGCTCCACTTTTCCACGACCAAACAACTTGAAATCTGGTTAAAATAACACGCAACACTATTCTTCTTCCTTGAGTCCGCCCGGAACTCGAAAAACAAACCGAGTTAAAGCCATTTTTCACAAAATCGATTTTGGGTCTCACCAAAATTACGGGGTTGCATACGCATTCGTTTATTTTCGAACGTGTACATACAAATATGCACAAAAATAATCATAATTATTTTCTGAGATGCATTATGATATGAACACCAATTTCGTATAGAGTCTCACTATGTCTCAAATTTTTGCTTACTGTCGGATATCAACGCTGGATCAGACCACCGAAAATCAACGCCGGGAAATCGAAAGTGCAGGTTTTAAAATCAAACCTCAGCAAATAATCGAAGAACACATTAGCGGCTCAGCAGCAACCAGTGAGCGTCCTGGTTTTAACCGGTTGCTTGCTCGCCTGAAATGTGGTGATCAATTGATTGTGACAAAACTGGATCGCCTTGGTTGTAATGCAATGGATATCAGGAAAACAGTGGAACAACTGACCGAAACAGGTATCAGAGTGCATTGCTTAGCATTGGGGGGCATTGACCTGACCAGTCCAACAGGAAAAATGATGATGCAAGTAATTTCAGCAGTCGCTGAATTTGAACGAGACCTTTTACTTGAACGCACTCATTCCGGGATAGTAAGAGCCCGCGGCGCAGGGAAACGTTTTGGTCGACCACCTGTGTTAAATGAAGAACAGAAACAGGCGGTATTCGAACGAATTAAGTCAGGTGTAAGTATAAGTGCCATTGCCCGGGAATTCAAAACCTCGCGGCAAACCATTTTAAGAGCCAAAGCAAAACTTCAGACACCTGACATATAAAAAATAATCTCGGTGTGAGATGCTTTACGTCTTCCAAGCCCCCTTCCTTGCCGTAAATGGAAAGATACATCTAATTATAGAATTTATATGTTTTACCCTACGGCAGTGCTGGCCATTCAATATCCTGTGCAGTTGACGTATCAACACGGTTCAGCAACACCCGATACTTCTTCCAGGCTTCCAGCAACGAGGTTTCTTCCTTCGTTGCAATTTCCAGATCTGCAGCATCCTGAAGCGGCGCAATATGCTCACTGGCTACCTGCATCAGGCTTTTTTT